>NZ_JBHSHG010000004.1:0-210489 GCF_042652865.1 Exiguobacterium profundum | reverse complement strand
TTTCCCTTTGAGCAATCAAGAAAGACCCCTCAGAGACGATGAGGTAGATAGGTCATGGGTGGAAGCGTGGTGACACGTGGAGCTGAATGATACTAATCGGTCGAGGCTTTGATCTAGTCTAATGGTTTGTGTTGATGAATCCTCAGTTTTCAGGGAACAAGCCCTGTAGAGTCTGGTGGCGATAGCGAGACGGCCACACCCGTTCCCATGCCGAACACGGAAGTTAAGCGTCTCAGCGCCGAAAGTAGTTGGGGGATCTCCCCCTGTGAGGATAGGACGTTGCCAGGCAAACGGTGGTTCTGGAGCATTCGCTCAAGGGCCGCCGTTTTTTCATATCATCGATTCAGCTTAGTGGAAGAGAGGACGTAAGAAGCAATGGCTAAGAAGATCAAAGTATATGTCGAACCAAATGAAACGGTCAGTGAATGTTTAGATCGAATCAATGAAATGGGTTATCGTCCTATACGCCGTATTGAAAAGCCCGTCTTTGAGCAAACGGGAGCCAAAGATGAACCTGTCCATTCCCATCAATCGATTTTATTTGAATGCGTCTCTAAAGAATCCTAATGCCAAGTCGTCACACTATCTGTGTGACGGCTTTTTTATGTCTTTAACTAAATCAGGCGAGAATTCTCCCTCCTCTAAGCGCCTCGGGCCGTAGCCCGCGTAGGTGGGGGATGAATCGCCCAATCCAATAGTCTTCTCCTCCTGTGACAGATGTGACGAACAAAGGTTCGGGATTCCGTCAGATTCTTCCTCTCCCTCCGCGGGTATCGGATGAGGAAGACACATCACGATCTTCTGAGGGGAGGAGGGACAGACATGCTGAAAGGCTACAAATACCGGCTCCACCCGACGGCGGTACAGGCCGAGTTCCTCATCAAGACGATCGGCTGCGCCCGGTTCATCTACAACAAGCTGCTCGAGGACCGGATCGCCATCCGCGAGGAGGCGAAAACGGGGACCGGGACGAGACGGAAACCGGCGACACCCGCCTCCTACAAGCCCCTGTTCCCGTTCCTCGCCGAGGCGGACAGCCTCGCGCTCGCGAACGCGAAGCTGAACCTCGACACCGCGTTCGCGAAGTTCTTCGCCGGGACGGGCGGCTTCCCGGCCTTCAAATCGAGACGGCGGTCGCGCGCCTCCTACACGACGAACAACCAGCACGGCACGATCCGCATCGAGGACGGCAAGGTGAGACTTCCTAAAATCGGCTTCGTGAAGTTCACACAACATCGTCCGTTCGATGGAATCATTAAGTCGGCGACGGTCTCGATGACGAGGACGGGCAAGTTCTTCATCTCCATCCTCGTCAATCAAGATGAGGAAAAGTGGATCCCAGTCAAGAGCAAGGTCGGGATTGATCTCGGCCTGGAGCACTTCGCCGTCATGACGAACGACGCGATGGTCTCGGAGAAGATCGACAACCCCCGACTCCTCCGGAAATCCGAAGCGAAGGTCAAGAAGGCACAACGCGCGCTGTCACGCAAGATGGCCGGGAGCCGGAACCGAGAGAAGGCCAGGCTGATCCTCGCCAAGAGACATGAGAAGATCGCCAACCAACGCAAGGACTTCCTTCACAAACTGTCGAGACGGATCGTTGACGAGAACCAAGTCATCGTCGTGGAGACATTGAAGTCGAAGGACATGATGCAAAACCATAAGCTCGCCAAGTCCATCGGGGACGTCAGTTGGTACGAGTTCGTCCGTCAACTCGAGTACAAGTCAAACTTCTACGGACGGACGCTCATCAAGGCGGATCAATGGTTCGCATCTACGCAGATCTGTTCTTCTTGTGGCGAGAAAGGTCAGAGGAAGACGATAGATGTCCGTAAATGGACATGTGCCTGTGGCGCGCATCATGACCGTGACATGAACGCGAGCATCAACCTGTTGATGTTGGCAAACTAAAACGAATTCCTTCAGGGTGGGAACCACCCGACGAGCTTGGTAAACAATCGTGGCTAATAAAAGTACGGTCTTCCCAAGAAGCTCCCACTTCAATTTGCGAAGCAAATAAGTGGCGAGTAGTTCACTTCTCTTGCAGCGACTTCTTCCAATGTTTCTCCGAGTTCCATCGATCCTCCTGGTAATCCCCAGTCAAGTGTATCCGATCGGAATTGCATCAGTACCTCTTTCTTTTGATTGATGACCAAAATGGTTGCTCCCACACTGATAATCGGACGATTCCCAATCACTTCCCGTAAACTTGCGATGTAACTCATCTAACTCCCCCTTTTCAATAGCATACATTACCGAAGATGATTATGCTGATAACGTCTAAAAAGCGAACGATAAATATTCAGACAATTAAAATGTTCGCAGTTTATTGACATGTTTTCAAAGAACAAGGTACGATAGGCGTGTGAGATAAGAAAAATAAATAGTGCTCCATATAATCGCAAGGAAATGGCTTGCAAGTTTCTACCTGATCACCGATTCTGATCAGACTATGGGGTGTAGCGGACGTGTATTTGTCATGCCTATACCCTAAACTGATTGTCGGTTTAGGGATTTCTTTTTGTAAGGGGGACATTGGGAATGAACGTAGCAGTTGGAGTAATCATGGGAAGTTCATCTGATTGGGAGACGATGAAACATACATGTGACGTGTTGGATGAATTACAGATTCCATATGAAAAACAAGTCGTATCAGCTCACCGTACACCAGACCTTATGTTCGAATATGCTGAAGAGGCACGAAGCAGAGGCATCCAAGTGATCGTTGCGGGTGCTGGTGGGGCAGCCCACCTTCCTGGAATGGTCGCTGCGAAAACAACACTTCCTGTCATCGGTGTCCCGGTAAAGTCGAAAGCACTCAATGGAATGGATTCGCTCCTCTCCATTGTTCAGATGCCTGCAGGAGTTCCAGTAGCAACTGTTGCCATCGGAAAAGCGGGAGCAACGAATGCAGGGTTATTGGCTGCTCAAATCCTCAGCATCCACTCCACAGACATTACAAATCGACTTGATGCATTTCGTGAGAAGAAACAAGAGATGGCGATTCGAGGAACGGAGGAGTTGGTCTGATGAGAATCGGAATTTTAGGTGGAGGACAACTTGGCCGGATGATGTCTCTTAGTGCGAGTGCAATGGGATACACGACACTTTGTCTCGATCCAAACCCAGATGCACCGACTGCTCAAGTGGCAGATTCAATTGTTGCCTCATTTAATGATGTCGATGCCGCAAAAGAACTCGCTGCTCGTTCAGACGTTGTGACTTATGAATTTGAGAACATCGATACGGAAATGATTGCAGCCATCGAAGAAAAATGTCCACAAGGTATGGACGTATTGAAGGCGACGCAACATCGAATTTTAGAGAAACAGATGATTGAATCAGCAGGACTACGTGTCGCACCGTATGTTTCGGTACGTACGGTTCGAGATGTACGGCAGGCATATGAGAAGCTCGGCTTACCATTTGTCATCAAAACGTGTCGCTTCGGTTATGACGGGAAAGGGCAGACGGTCATTCGGTCGGAACATGACCTTCAGACATTCGTTGAACATTTTGTCGAGCAGGAATATGTCGCCGAAGCTTGGTTGCCATTTGAAAAAGAAATTTCAGTCATTGTGACGAGAGGGTATGACGAAACGTCGACATTCCCAATCAGTGAAAACATTCATCACAACAACATCCTACATTTATCGATTGTACCGGCTCGCGTATCAAATGAGATTCAAGAGGATGCAAGACACCTCGCTCTCCAGCTTGCAGACCATATCGGCTTAATGGGAACGCTCGCTGTCGAGCTGTTCGTCATGGCGGATGGCCGTCTATATGTGAATGAGCTTGCGCCGCGTCCGCACAACTCCGGGCACTACACGATTGACGCTTGTGAAACCTCACAATTTGAACAACACATTCGAGCCGTGACCGGGATGCGCCTTGGACGGACGAGATTGACATCGCCTGTCGTCATGGTCAACCTTCTCGGCGAGCATATGCCACGACTTCATGTCAAAGCATTGCCATCGAATGTTAAACTACATCTGTATGGAAAAGATGAAGCGAAGACAGGTCGCAAAATGGGACATTTGAACGTCCTTGGTGACACGGTCGAAGAAGCGCTTCATACCATCGAACAACTGGCAATTTGGAAGGAGACCGTTTTATGATTTCACGCTACACCCGCCCAGAGATGGCAAACATTTGGACTGATCAAAACAAATTCGAGGCTTGGTTAAAAGTTGAACTTTATGCCTGTGAGGCTTGGAGTGAACTCGGTATCATCCCGAAAGAAGATGTACAAGTTCTTTGGGACAAGGCATCGTTCGATGTTGATCGCATTCTAGAGATTGAACAAGAGACACGTCATGATGTGATTGCGTTCACTCGTGCCGTTTCCGAGACACTCGGAGAAGAGAAAAAGTGGGTACATTACGGATTGACGTCGACGGATGTCGTCGACACGGCACTCTCGTACTTAATCAAACAGGCGAATGATCTTTTAGAAGCCGATTTAGATCGCTTCATCGGTATTCTCGCAGAAAAAGCGAAGGCACATAAGTATGACATCATGATGGGACGTACCCATGGCGTTCACGCGGAACCGACCACGTTCGGTCTGAAGCTCGCCCTCTGGTATGAAGAGATGAAACGAAACAAAAAACGCTTCATGGCAGCTCGCGAAACGATTGAATTCGGGAAGATGAGCGGAGCGGTTGGGACGTTTGCGAATATCGACCCGTTCATCGAGTCATACGTCTGTGACAAGCTCGGTATCCAAGCTGCACCGATTTCGACACAGACACTCCAACGTGACCGTCATGCCGAGTACATGTCAACACTCGCATTGATTGCCACATCGATTGAAAAGATGGCAACCGAGATTCGTGGACTTCAAAAAACAGAGACACGCGAAGTGGAAGAGTTCTTTGCGAAAGGACAAAAAGGGTCTTCTGCGATGCCGCATAAACGTAATCCAATCGGTTCTGAAAATATGACGGGTCTTGCACGCGTCATTCGCGGTCATATGATGACAGCATACGAGAATGTCCCACTCTGGCATGAACGTGACATCTCGCACTCATCAGCAGAACGAATCATCATTCCGGATGCGACGATTCTCCTCAACTACATGTTGAACCGTTTCGGTAACATCGTGAAGAACTTGACGGTCTTCCCGGACAACATGCGCCGCAATATGGACCGTACGTTCGGGATCATCTTCTCGCAACGGATCTTACTCGGTCTCATCGAGAAGGGCTGGTCACGTGAAGCAGCATACGACGCGGTTCAACCGAAAGCGATGCAGGCATGGGAAGAAGAGACGATGTTCCGTACATTGATTGAAGAGGACAAAGAGATGGGCGCACTCTTTACGAGTGAAGAGCTCGATGAGTTGTTCGACCCGCGTTATCACGTACGCCGTGTCGATACGATTTTTGAACGCTGTGGTTTGTAATCGTTGAGGGGCGACAAGCCCCTCTCACTTTTAAGGGGGAACGGTTCAGATGAAAGCAATTTATGAGGGCAAGGCGAAGGCGTTATTTGAGACAGAAGAAGCGGGTGTGCTTCGTGTGTACTATAAAGACGATGCGACAGCATTCAATGGAGAAAAGAAAGAGTCGATTGATGGGAAGGGGATTTTAAACAATGCCATCACGACCCAGTTGTTCGAATTGATGCATGACAACAAGATTCCGACGCACTTTATCAAACAAATCTCAGACCGGGAACAGTTGGTCCGCCGTGTCGACATCATTCCGTTAGAAGTGGTCGTCCGCAACGTCGCGGCCGGTAGTCTGGCGAAACGTCTCGGTTGGGAAGAAGGAACACCGCTCCTCGCACCGATTGTCGAGTTTTATTATAAGGACGATGCGCTTGGGGACCCACTCCTCACGGAGGATCATATCCGATTATTGCAAGTTGCTACACACAAAGAAGTCGAAACATTGCGACAACTCGGGCTTTGGGTAAACGATGTCTTGCTCGATTTCTTTGGTCAACACGGCATCGACGTGATCGATTTCAAACTAGAGTTTGGAAAAGTGGATGGGACGATCATCTTGGCGGATGAAATCTCACCGGATACGTGCCGCCTTTGGGACAAAGAAACGAAACAAAAGCTTGATAAAGATGTATTCCGTCGCGATTTAGGTTCTTTGACTGAGACGTATGGACAATTGTTAACACGCATAGGGGGAAACGGACAATGAAAAAAGTAAACGTGTATGTGACATTACGTGAAAGTGTACTCGACCCACAAGGAGTTGCCGTAAAAGGCGGGCTCGAACATCTCGGATTCGCTGGAGTTGAATCGGTGCGCATCGGGAAAGTGATCGAGCTTCAAGTAGCGGACGACACGACAGAAAACATGGTCAAAGAGATGTGTGAGAAGTTACTCGTCAATACGGTCATTGAGAATTATGAAATCGAGATGGGGGTACTCGCATGAAGTTTGCGGTCATCGTCTTTCCAGGATCAAACTGTGACCTCGACATGTACCACGCGGTAAAAGATGTGCTCGGGGAAGAAGCGGAATACGTGTTCCATACAGAGACTTCACTTGAAGGATTCGATGGGGTCCTCTTACCAGGCGGTTTCTCATACGGAGACTATTTGCGCTGCGGGTCAATCGCCCAGTTTTCACCAATCATGGCTGAAGTGAAGCGTTTCGCGGAAGAAGGACGCCCGGTACTCGGGGTATGTAACGGATTCCAAGTGCTCGTCGAAGCGGGACTCCTTCCAGGCGTATTGATGCGAAACCGCGATTTGAAATTCATGTGTAAGACCGTCGACCTCGTCGTCGAAAACAACGAGACGATGTTCACAAGTGAGTACGCGGCACAGGAAACGATTCGCGTACCTATCGCACACGGTGAGGGCAACTACTACTGTGATGATGCGACACTTGCGGCATTGAAGGCAAATGGCCAGATTGCGTTCACCTATAAAGAGAACCCGAACGGATCGGTCGAAAACATCGCCGGCATCACGAACGAGGCAGGGAACGTACTCGGCATGATGCCACACCCGGAGCGTGCGGTCGAAGCGTTGCTCGGTGGGGAAGACGGTAAACGGTTATTCACGTCAATCGTAAAATGGGGGGCACGACATGTTACTTACAACTGAACCGACAGCTACACAAATCCGTGATGAACGGATCTATGCCACGATGGGATTATCGGACGACGAATACGCGCTCGTCGTCTCACTGCTTGGCCGGGAACCGAATTATACAGAGATCGGTCTCTTCTCGGTCATGTGGTCTGAACACTGTTCGTACAAAAACTCGAAACCGGTGCTCCGGAAGTTTCCGACAACCGGCAAGCACGTCTTACAAGGACCGGGAGAAGGGGCTGGAATCGTCGACATCGGAGACGGCCAAGCCGTCGCCTTTAAAATCGAGAGTCATAACCATCCATCCGCGATCGAGCCTTATCAAGGAGCGGCGACTGGGGTTGGCGGAATCATCCGTGACATCTTCTCGATGGGCGCCCGTCCGATTGCTTTATTGAACTCACTCCGTTTCGGAGATTTGAACGAATCACGTGTGAAACATTTATTCGGTCATGTCGTATCCGGCATCGCTGGATACGGGAACTGTGTCGGCATCCCGACTGTCGGTGGGGAAGTCGCCTTTGACCCGGCTTACTCAGGAAACCCACTCGTCAACGCAATGTGCGTCGGCTTCATCCGTCATGAAGACATTCAAAAAGGAATCGCGGAAGGTGTAGGGAACTCGGTCATGTACGTCGGAGCAACGACAGGACGTGACGGAATCCATGGTGCCACGTTCGCTTCTGAAGAACTCGGGGAAGACGCGGACGAGAAACGTCCAGCCGTCCAAGTCGGAGACCCGTTCATGGAGAAGCTCTTGATCGAAGCGTGTCTCGAAGTCATCAAGCACCCGGCGCTCGTCGGGATTCAAGACATGGGCGCAGCCGGATTGACGTCATCGTCAGCAGAGATGGCATCGAAAGCAGGGATGGGAATCGAGATGAATCTAGACCTCGTCCCACAACGTGAGACAGGCATGACACCTTACGAGATGATGCTATCGGAATCGCAAGAGCGGATGCTTCTCGTCGTCAAAGCTGGACATGAAGACGAAATCGAAGCAATCGTCACGAAGTGGGGACTTCATGCAGTCAAAGTCGGAGAAGTCATTGAAGAAAAAGTACTTCGTCTCGTTCATCAAGGTGAAGTCGCGGCGGAAGTACCGGTCGATGCACTCGCCGAAGACGCTCCTGTCTATCATAAACCGTCTAAAGTCCCGGCATATTACGAAGCATTCCAAGCGATGGAGCCGGTCACACCAGTTGTCGAAGATGTGATGGCGACATGGAAAGACGTCCTTGCGATGCCGAGCATCGCCTCGAAACGTTGGGTGTATGAGCAATATGACCATATGGTACAAACGTCGACAGTCGTCGCACCGGGTAGTGATGCCGCAGTCATTCGCATTCGTGAGACGGAGAAGTCGCTCGCGATGACGACGGACTGCAACGCAAAATATGTCTATCTCGATCCACGTGTCGGTGGAGCCATCGCTGTCGCGGAGGCGGCGCGAAACATCGTCGCAAGTGGTGCAGAACCACTCGCTTTGACGGACTGCCTCAATTTCGGGAGCCCGGATAAACCGGAAGGGTTCTGGCAGCTCGATCAAGCCGTCGAAGGAATGGCAGAAGCGTGTCGTACGCTTGATACGCCGGTCATCGGTGGGAACGTATCGCTGTATAACGAATCGAACGGACAAGCCATCTACCCGACACCGGTCGTTGGAATGGTCGGACTCATCGAAAAACCAGAACATATTACGACATCGTTTGCGAAACAAGCGGGAGACGTCGTCTTCTTACTCGGTGAGATAAAAGCAGAATTTGGCGGAAGTGCCCTTCAAATGTTGCAAGACGGAAAAGTGAGCGGTCATGCACCGACACTCGACCTTGAAGAAGAACGTCAGACACAGAAGGTATTGCTTCACGCGATCCGTGAAGGTCTGGTCACGGCGGCACACGACGTGTCAGAAGGTGGTCTTGCGGCAGCGTTACCGGAACTGGTCTTTGGAACAGGGTTCGGCATGGACGTGACGATCGACACAGACCTTGTGACGGCACTATTTAGTGAATCCCAGTCACGTTTCCTCGTGACAGTAGACAAGGCACATGCCGAGTCATTCGCGCGCATGACGAACGGGACAGCAATCGGGACAGTGACAGAAGCCCCGACCCTTGTCGTTCGCGCAAGCGACCGCTTGATTGAAATGGACGTGAAAGAGTTGGAACGTGTATGGGAAGGAGCTATTCCATGTTATATGACATCCGAGGCATGAACGAGGAGTGCGGCGTCTTCGGTGTGTTCGGTCACATCGAAGCCTCACACCTTGCCTATTACGGACTGCACAGCTTGCAACACCGTGGCCAAGAAGGAACGGGGATCGTCACGGCAGACGGAGAACGTCTCCATGCGAAACGAGGACTCGGTCTCGTTACCGAGGTGTTCGATGAGACGTCACTCGACACACTCACGGGGAATCATGCGATTGGGCATGTCCGCTACTCAACGGCAGGCGGCAATACGTTAGAGAACGTTCAACCGCTCCATTTCAAGTCGTTGACTGGGGATTTGGCGATGGCGCATAACGGAAACCTCGTGAATGCGAACGAATTGAAACATATGCTCGAAGCGGAAGGCGCGATCTTCCAGACGACATCCGACACGGAAGTCGTGGCTCACCTCATCAAGCGAAGTCGCGGCAATTCGTTGAAAGAACGAATCGCCGACAGCTTGGCTCGTCTCGTAGGGGCATTCGCTTTCCTATTCTTGACGGAAGATGCACTGTACGTCGGTGTCGACGTGCATGGGTTACGTCCATTGTCACTTGGGCAAACCGAAGACGGGGCTTACGTGTTCGCTTCGGAAACGTGTGCGTTTGACGTCGTGGGGGCGACGTACGTACGAGATGTTGAACCAGGAGAATTGCTCATGGTCACGAATGAAGGGATCACGTCGGAGCGATTCAGTGAAGCGGCAGTCCGTGCCATGTGCTCAATGGAATACATCTACTTCTCACGACCGGACTCTATCATCGATGGCATCAACGTGCATACGGCACGTAAGGCCATGGGGAAAAAGATGTTTGAAGAAGCACCGGTCGAAGCGGATGTCGTGACAGGTGTGCCGGATTCGAGTATTTCTGCGGCAATCGGCTATGCTGAGGCGAGCGGAATTCCTTACGAAATGGGACTCATTAAAAACCGTTACGTCGGACGGACGTTCATTCAACCGTCCCAGGAATTACGGGAGCGCGGCGTGAAGATGAAGTTGTCAGCGTTACGCGGTGTCGTAAACGGGAAACGCGTCATCATGGTCGATGATTCCATCGTCCGTGGAACGACGAGTCGCCGAATCGTCACGTTACTTCGAGAGGCAGGCGCGACAGAAGTGCATGTGCGCATCACGTCACCACCAATCAAACATCCGTGTTACTACGGAATCGATACATCCACCAAGGAAGAGTTAATTGCGGCAACCAAATCCATTGAAGAAATCAGAGAAGAGATTGGTGCCGATTCACTAGCGTTCCTCACATTGGATGGAACGGTCGAAGCCATCGATCGTCCATTTGAAGGAGCACTACGCGGGCAGTGTGCTGCATGCTTCACGGGACTTTATCCGACTGAACTTGCAGAACTCGTGACAGAGACAAAGGCTTAAGGGGGAAATGCAATGAGCGTTCGTTATGAACAAGCGGGTGTGAATTTAGAAGCAGGGTACGAGGCCGTATCCCGTATGAAACGTCATGTTGCTCGGACAATGCGTCCGGAAGTGATGACAGGACTCGGTAGTTTCGGAGCGATGATTGATCTCGGTTCGATGAACATGAAACACCCGATTCTCGTGAGCGGGACCGACGGGGTCGGGACGAAACTGAAATTGGCGTTCGCGCTCGACCAGCATGACACGATTGGAATCGACTGCGTCGCCATGTGCGTCAACGATTGTCTCGTGCATGGGGCAGAACCGCTCTATTTCCTCGACTATATTGCGACCGGGAAAGCAGAACCGGCTAAACTTGAGCGAATCGTCGCCGGTGTTGCGGAAGGATGTGTCCAAGCCGGCTGCGCCCTCGTCGGTGGCGAAACCGCTGAAATGCCAGGGATGTATCCGGATGGCGAATATGATATTGCTGGATTTGCGGTCGGTGTCGTGGAGAAAGAAAACTTGCTCGACGGTTCGACGATTCAGGATGGAGACGTTGTGCTCGGACTTGCCTCTTCAGGCGTCCACTCGAATGGATTCTCGCTTGTACGTCATATTGTTGAATCACAAGGTCTTCATTATACGGATGAGATTGCGATGCTCGATACGACACTCGGGAACGCCTTGCTGTTGCCGACACGGATTTATGCCGAAGCGGCGAAAGCGGCGATTTCGACAGGGAAGGTTCAAGGGATGGCACACATCACAGGTGGTGGCTTCTATGAGAATGTCCCTCGCATGTTGCCAGAAGGTCTCGGCATCACGTTCGATGCCTCGAGTTGGCCGAGTCTTCCTGTATTCGACTGGCTCGAACAAGTCGGGAACATCTCGAAGCAAGAAATGTTCAACGTCTTCAATATGGGGATCGGTTATATGATCACGGTACGTCCTGAAGACGTGGAACTCGTCGAAGCGGCGCTTGAACGTGTCGGGGAGACCGCGCACCGAATCGGGAAAGTCGAGAGTCGTCCAGGCATCCGGATCTCAGGAGTGGACCAATGAAACGATTTGCTATCTTTGCGTCAGGATCGGGAAGTAACGCCGAAGCGATTTGGCAAGCAATCACCGATGGTCATTTGTCTGCTGAATGTGTGTTGCTCGTGACGGACAAACCAGAAGCTGCTGTTCTCGATCGAGCGGAGCGTCACGGGATTCCGAATTTTTCGTTTACACCGAAGGCGTACGCGTCAAAAGAAGAGTTCGAGGAAGAAATTCTCGTCCTTCTCCGTACGCTTCGTGTAGACTATATCGTGTTGGCGGGGTATATGCGCTTGATCGGAAATGTGTTACTATCCGCATATCCGAACCGTATTCTAAACATTCATCCATCGCTTTTACCCGCTTTTCCAGGTAAAGACGCGATCGGACAGGCGCTTGACGCCAACGTACCGACGAGTGGTGTAACCGTTCATTATGTGGATGCGGGGATGGACACGGGTCCGATCATCGCACAGGCGTCCGTCGAGATTGAAGGGTGTGACCGCACCGAGGCGACACGTCGTATTCAGACGATCGAGCACCAACTGTATCCGCGCGTATTACAACAAGTGTTGAATCAACAGGAGGTTTTCAAGTGAGAGCATTATTAAGTGTTTCTGATAAAACGGGAATTGTCGAACTCGCAACCGTCTTGCATGAGGCGGGCATCGAGCTCATCTCAACAGGTGGGACCGAGGCGGCGCTTGAGCAGGCGGGATTACCAGTCAAAAACATTTCAGAAGTGACATCGTTCCCTGAAATGTTAGACGGCCGTGTCAAAACGTTGCACCCACTCGTTCACGGGGGATTGCTCGGACGTCGCGACCTTGATACGCATGTCGCACAAATGAAAGATCATCACATCGAACCAATCGATTATGTGGTCGTCAATCTGTATCCGTTCAAAGAGACGATTGCAAAAGAAAATACGACATACGAAGAAGCGATTGAAAACATTGATATCGGTGGACCGAGCATGCTGCGTTCAGCTGCGAAAAACCATGCGAGTGTCACCGTCGTCGTGGACCCGAGTGATTACACACTCGTCGCTGATGAAGTACGTGGAGGTGGTACATCGTTTGAAACACGTCAACGTCTCGCGACGAAAGCGTTCCGACATACGGCTGCCTATGACGCATTAATTGCCGACTACTTAGGTCGTCAAATCGGCGAAACGTTCCCAGAGCAGTTGACGGTCACGTATGAAAAGGTTCAAGACCTTCGTTATGGAGAGAACCCACACCAACAAGCGGCGTTTTATAAGACACCGTTATATGACGGGATGACACTTGCGAATGCGACACAGCTTCACGGGAAAGAGCTCTCGTATAACAATATTCAAGATACGAATGCAGCACTTGAAGCACTCAGTGAATTGACTGAGCCGGCGGCAGTCGTCGTCAAGCACATGAACCCATGCGGCGTTGCAGTCGGACGGACGATTTCTCAAGCGTTCGAACGTGCCCATGTTGCCGACCCGGTCTCCATCTTTGGTGGAATCGTCGCCTTAAACCGTGAAGTCGATCTCGAAACGGCGGATGCCCTTCGCAACATCTTTTTAGAGATCATCATTGCTCCATCCTTTAGTGAGGCAGCACTTGACCGATTGAAAGAGAAAAAGAATCTTCGTTTGTTGACGTTAGATATGGGACAGATGACAGGCATGCGCCTCACGGCTGTCGCGGGAGGATTGCTCGTACAAGACGGGGATGACATGACACTCGATGATGCCTCATGCCAAATCGTGACGGATCGTCGTCCGACAGCATCAGAATGGGAAGATTTGAAGCTTGCATGGCGTGTCGTCAAGCATGTCAAATCGAACGCTATCGTCGTCGCAAAAGACGAAACGACGATTGGAATCGGTGCCGGACAGATGAACCGCGTCGGTGCAGCAAAAATCGCTTTCGAACAAGCTGGAGAACGCGCGACAGGCGCGGCTCTCGGAAGTGATGCCTTCTTCCCGATGGCAGATACGGTCGAAGCGGCAGCGGCAGCGGGAATCACGGCCATCATCCAACCGGGTGGGTCGATTCGCGATGCCGAATCGATTGAAGCGGCAAATCGCCATGGTATCACGATGGTATTTACATCAGTCAGACATTTCAAACACTGAGAGGGGTTTGCGTCATGAACGTATTGGTCATCGGTCGAGGAGGACGCGAGCATGCGCTCGCGTGGAAGTTGAAACAAGATGGGCATCACGTCTTCGTTGCACCGGGCAACGACTTCATGGAAGGGATGACGTGTGTGTCGATCCATGAAACAGACGTGGAGGCGCTCGCCCATTTCGCAGAAGAGAACGAGATCGAATGGACGATTGTCGGACCGGAGTCGTCACTCATGGCAGGAGTCGTGGATACGTTCCGTGCCAAAGGACTGAACATCTTTGGACCGACGAAAGCGGCTGCCTTACTCGAAGGAAGCAAGGCGTTCGCAAAGGAAGTCATGATGGAAGCCGGGATTCCGACAGCGGCATACGAGGCGTTCACAGAAGCGGAATCGGCGCTTGCCTATATCGAGAAGTTAGGGGCACCACTCGTCGTCAAGGCGGACGGATTGGCGGCCGGTAAAGGCGTCACGGTTGCATTCACGGTCGAAGAGGCGGAAGCTGCCGTACGTGATATTTTCACGACGGATAAATTTGGGCAACAGTCACAAGTCGTCATCGAAGAGTTCCTCGATGGGGAAGAGTTTTCGCTCATGGCGTTCGTCTCGGGAGAGCGTGTCATTCCGATGATCACCTCGCAAGATCATAAACGTGCCTATGACGGTGACAGGGGACCGAACACGGGTGGTATGGGCGCTTATAGCCCGATGCCACATCTTTCAAAGGACGTGTATGAGGAATCGGTGAAGACCGTATTAGAACCACTCGCGCAGACGATGGTCAAGCGAGGCACTCCATTTGAAGGATTCTTGTACGCCGGTCTCATCTTGACGGCGAATGGACCAAAAGTCATCGAATTCAACGCACGTTTCGGTGACCCGGAAACAGAAGTCATCTTGCCGAACTTGAAATCGCCGCTCCTGGACGTGATTGAAGCGGTCGTTCGACAAGAATCGTATTCGGTTGAATGGATTGACGGATACACGATGGGTGTCGTCATTGCGGCCGAAGGGTATCCGGACCGACCGATCACGGGCCAGGTGTTATCAGGATTTGAGTCGCTTCCGAAAGATGTGCTGGTCTTCCATGCCGGCACGACAAAGAAGGGCGATCAAGTCGTAGGGAGCGGAGGTCGTCTACTTGTTGTGACGGCGACGAAGCCGAGACTGCTTGAGGCGAAAACGGCTGTGTATGCGGCGATTTCACAACTCGATTTACCTGAGACGTTCCACCGAACGGACATCGGGTCACGGGCGTTCACGCAGATTATTTGAAGGATGGGTCAACCCATCCTTTTTTTCATGCGAAAAAAAGGAAATGCCGATATCCTGTTCTACAATAATAAAGTAGCTGGAAGAAGGAGGGTGGTCGGCCTGCGTGTTCAAACAAAATTATTTATTGCGATAGCCGTGAACATCGTACTCTTCATCGGTGTCATTTTATTCGTCATCAAACCGTATTTTGTAGAGAAAAGTATTGAACAGGATAGGGCGATGACCCGCGATCAAATCGAAAGTGTGTCAGAAGTGTTCGCCAATCACCGACTCATGCTCGAACGGATTCTTGTCGATTGGTCAGTCTGGACGAACGCCTATGATTTTGTTCAAAATCAGAATGAAACATTCATTGAAAATAACATGGGGGAAGAGACACTCGAAAACTTGGGGGTCGGCGCAATGATTTTCCTCGACCGTGATCGAGAGGTCGTCTACTCGGAGTTTACTCAATTTTATGAATTAGATCGTGAAGAGGACAAAGAGACATTTACGAACGACTTGATCCGTTACGTCAACTCGTCAGGAATCAAACAAAGTGCGGTGTATGGCACCGATTTCGGTCCAGTCGTCTTCATGAGTCATCCGATTTTGAGAAGTGATGGGACAGGAAAGCCGGGTGGGACGCTCGTACTCATTCAAAAAATCGGTCCAGACTTCATGGCCGCGATGAGTGCCCAAGCAAAAACGAAATTATCGATCAGTCCTCTTTCACACCGGCAGTTGACGGTCGATGAAGACAATCAATTTGCACGTGTCTCGTTACCGCTTCAATCCGTCTATCAAGATGCGAACTGGGAACTCAACTTCTCGGTGAAACGAACGTACTATACCAATACACAGACCATGTTAGAAACGGGGATGCTAGGGCTGCTTGTGCTCGGTCTTGGTCTATTGTTGACACTGTTTTGGTCGGTGAATCAAATTGTCACGAAACGATTGATGGGCATCGTCAACGAACTCAAATGGATCACGAAAGAACGGAATAGTCGGTTACGGATTCAGTTGCATCCAAATCAACAAGACGAGATTGAAGAGATGGCGATCAGCATGAACGAGGTGCTCGATGCACTCGAACAGACACAAAAAGAATCGTTGACGCGTGCCTTCCGAGATTCTTTGACCCGTCTTCCGAACCGCTTGGCAGTCGAAGAGATGTTCGTGAGCTTACCGGACACGACCCGATCGATTGGAGTGATGGGAATCGATCTCGACAACTTCCGCCGGATCAACGATCAATTTGGTCAGCGTACGGGAGATGCGATGCTGACGTTCTTTGCCTCTCGTTTGATGTTTTATAAAGAGGATGGCTTCGTTGCAAGAACCGGAGCGGACGAGTTCATCTTGATTCATTCGGAATGGACGACCAAGGAGCTCATGATTATCGCGAATCAATTAGTGAAAGATTTGCGCGAATGGGGTTTGAAGCAAGGGATGAACCATTTGACCTTAAGTATCGGCATCGACGAATTGACAGGACCCACGCATCATTCCTATGAGGTGATGATGGCGCGACTCGATGTCGTCTTACACGAAGCCAAAGCATCCGGGAAAGATCAGATTCTTTCCTATCATGAGATTGAAGATGGGAGTCACTACTTGCAAGCGCTCGAGATGGAACGTGATTTACGTCATGCGTTGCGTCATGATGAGTTCGAACTCTATTACCAACCAATCGTCTCTCCGCAGCCGTTTCAAGTAAGAGGAGTCGAGGCGTTGATTCGCTGGCACCATCCACAGAAAGGGTTCGTTTCTCCCGGTGTGTTCATTCCGGTTGCGGAGCAACTCGGGCTCATCTCAGATGTGGGACGCTGGGTGCTTGTGCGCGCCATCACTGAGATTCAAGAGTACGCAGAGCGGTTTGATTTGTTTTTATCGATCAACGTATCGAAACGTCAGATTTTAGACGACTCGTTTTTAGAAGCGTTGGAGGAGACGCTCGCTAAGACAGGATTTCCCCCACACCGGTTGCATGTGGAAATCACAGAGAGTGAGGTCGGTGGGAATGTGTATGAACTTCAACAGTTCATTCAAGCGTTAAAGGCCATCGGGGTCAAAATATCACTCGATGACTTCGGTGTCGGGACATCGTCACTTTCATACCTGCAATCCCTGCGTCTCGACATCGTTAAAATCGATCAGAACTTCGTGAAAGGGATTCCGGAGAATAAGTTTGACCGCGCGCTGTTAGAAGGGCTGTATCAAACTTTCCAAACGCTTGGACTCGAGATCGTCACGGAAGGGGTCGAGCGACCGGAACAGCTTGCGTTCGTATTAGAATATAGTGGTTCGCTCATTCAAGGTTATCATTACAGTAAACCGATTCCGGTCGATCAATTGCACCTGTACTTACGAAAAACGGTCATGACTCAAATTTGATGTAGGCGACTCTTCATAGGGAGAGTCGTCTTTTTTTGTGAAAAATATATGTGAAATTTGTTACAATAGGGAACATAACTTGCGAGCCATTCAGAGAAAAGGTAAACTTGAAACAGGGAAAGAAAACGCTTTCAAAACTATTTTTTAATAGCTTTGCAAGGGAAAAGGGAGGATTGGGTTCGATGCCAACAAAAAGAACGGCGCGGGCACCGTGGTCTAAAGTGATGATTCGTTCACAACTTGAAGTCGTAGATCGATTGCGACCACCTTCGCTCGTCTTACAAAACGCAACGTATTTGAACGTTTACGTAAAACAATGGAGAACCGCGAATATTTGGATTGAGGGAGATCGCATCGTGTATGTCGGTCCAGACTTACCAGAATCAGCGGTCGAAACGGTCGATGTGACAGGAAAGTATATTGTACCTGGGTATATCGAGCCTCACGCTCATCCGTTTCAATTATACAATCCGGCGACGTTGTCAAAATATGCAGGAGAGCGTGGAACGACGACGCTAGTCAATGACAACATGCTGCTTTTTTTACAAGAGAAAGAGCAAGCGTTTGCGCAGCTCGATGCGATTCAGCAATTACCGACGAGTACGTATTGGTGGGCACGATTGGATACGCAAACGGAGCTGGACCGAGAGAGCGTGGCTGTCGACTCGGAACGCATTCACGAGTGGTTTAACCATCCGGACGTCGTCATGGCAGGTGAATTGACGGCATGGCCACGCGCCTTGAAGGGCGATGATGAGATGCTTCAGTGGATGCTTGACGCTGAGACGTGCGGTTTACCGGTCGAGGGACATTTTCCGGGGGCGTCGCCGAAGACATTGACTAAAATGGCGTTGATGGGAGTACACAGCGACCATGAGGCGATGACGGCGGAAGAGGCGTTCAATCGATTGGAACTAGGTTATACGACGACGCTTCGACATTCCTCGATTCGTCCGGACCTGCCGGAGATGATTCGTGACCTATTGGCGAATGGATTGACGGCGTTCGACCATCTCATGGTGACGACGGACGGTTCGACACCGGGCTTTTATGAGGACGGCATGCAGGATGCTCTCGTCCGCATTTTGATCGAAGCGGGATTACCGGCCATCGAAGCCTACCGGATTGTCTCTCATAACGTGGCTCGTCATTTTGACCTCGATCATATTTTAGGTGCAATTGCGCCAGGCCGCATCGCGCATTTGAACATTCTAGATGCCATCGAGGAACCGCGTCCGACGGCCGTGATCGCGAAAGGGCAATGGATTTATCGTGATGAAGTATCGCTTTTCCCGAACGAATTAGTGGAAGCAGTCCTCGACATGATGCCGTCGACAGACGTTTCAATCGAGCTTACGCCACAAGACTTGTCCTTCAGCATGCCGGTCGGACTCGACATGATCAACTCGGTCATCATGAAGCTGTTTAAAATTACGCATGACACGGGTCAAGATGAATTACCGCGTGATGGAGACGAATCGTTTCTCATGTTGCTTGATAAAGAAGGGAAATGGCGATTGAACACAGTCCTGAAAGGATTCGCTCGAGATTTTGGTGGACTTGTCAGTTCGTACTCGATTAGTGGGGACTACTTGATTCTAGGAAAATGTAAACAAGATATGTTACAGGCGTTCAAACGAATGAACGAACTTGGAGGCGGGATTGTCCTCGTAGACCAGGGCGAAATTGTTGCGGAGATTCCGTTGCCACTCTGTGGGATGACGTCGACGGAGCCACTTGAAGTGCTCATCGGTCAAGAGAAACAGCTGCGAGACGAGCTCATGGCGAGGGGCTATCAGTTCGAAGACCCGATCTATACATTACTATTTTTAGCGTCTACCCATTTGCCGTATGTTCGGGCGACACCTCTCGGCATTTACGAAGTCATGAAGAAACAAGTACTATTTCCTGCGATTTTGCGATGAATAGTTGAGTCCAAGGCGCCCCTGCTTTAGAATGATAAAGAAGTATGAGTAGAGAGGATGCTTGCGGATGCAACTCGATAAATTACGAGGTCGAGAGCTTGATCAATTGTTTGAAGCGATTTTGAAGCTCGAGACACTCGAAGACTGTTATCAATTATTCGAAGATTTAGCGACTGTTAATGAAATTCAAGCACTTGCGCAACGACTTGAAGTGGCGCGGCAAATTCGTGAAGGAAACACGTATCATAAAATTGAGGATGCGACAGGCGCCTCAACGGCCACGATTTCACGTGTGAAGCGATGCTTGAACTATGGGACAGGCGGATACGATCTCGCTCTTGAACGTCTACAACAAACAAAAGGTGACTCGTAAGAGTCATCTTGTTTTTGATGGAGGGGAGGGGCGAGATGCAACAGAAATTCATGAAACAGAACTTACAATTGTTCTTTCGAAATTTAACACCGGTTCAAACACTCGTATTAATTTATAGTGCGGCAGCGATTTTATCAGTTTTGCTTCTCGCCTTACCAATCGCCCACAAGCCCGGAGTGACGATCACATTTACCGATCTTGTCTTCTTTGCGGTGAGCTGTGTCAGTGTCACCGGTCTGACACCGATTGTAGTCACCGATACCTTCTCCACGTTCGGCTTATTTATCATCCTGTTCATCGTCCAAGTGAGCGGTGTCGGATTGATCAGTTTGCACGTCATCATGTGGATCTTACTTGGGAAACGAATTGGGTTTAGGGAAAGACAACTAATTTTACGCGACCAAAACCAGACGTCGATGTCTGGTATCGTCAAATACATCACGGAAATCGTCATCACCGTAATCGCCATTGAAGCGGTCGGTGCCGTCTTGCTCGGGGTCCATTACTTAAATTATTTTGATACCGCCGGAGAAGCCTTCTTGCAAGGATTGTTCGGGTCGGTCAGTGCGACGACGAATGCCGGGTTTGACATTACGGGAAGTTCGCTCGCACCATTCCGTGAGGACCCGTTCGTCATCTTTACACAAATCGCGCTCATGACCGGTGGTGCCATCGGATTCCCGGTGCTTGTAGAAATTCGAACGTACTTGGTGAGCCGAATCACTCGAAAACGTCATACGTTCCCAAGTCGATTCTCTTTGTTCACGAAATTGACGGTTTCAACCTTCTTTATTTTGATTGCTGTCGGTACGGTCGGCTTGTTCATCTTTGAATACAACAATGCCTTTAAAGACTTGCCGCTCTGGTTGGCACTTTCGGATTCGTTGTTCCAATCCGTGACGACACGAAATGGTGGTCTATCGACGGTAGATGTCAATCTATTCTCTGAAGCGAGCATGTTGCTTCTGTCCATCCTTATGTTCATCGGGGCGTCTCCATCGTCTGTCGGTGGGGGGATTCGGACGACGACGTTTGCTGTAGCCGTTCTCGCTGTCATCGCCTTCATTCGCGGGGACTCGTCCATTAAAATTTTCGGTCGTGAAATCGTCCTTGAAGATATTTGGAAAGCGTTCGTGATCATTACGGTCTCGCTTGCCGTGTTACTATCAGGTGTCATGGTCATGGCTTATTTTGAGGATGCTTCGTTGACACGAATCTTATTCGAGGCGTGTTCTGCGTTCGGGACGACGGGCCTATCCGTCGGATTGTCCTCCGAATTTAGTAACGTTGGAAAATGGGTGTTGACGATTCTCATGTTCATCGGTCGGATCGGCGTCATCGCCTTCATTCTCATCCTGCAACGGAGACAACCGAAGCGGATGTATAACTATCCGAAAGAATCAATCATCTTAGGATAAGGAGATTGTCATATGAAAGCATTTTGGATCAACTTCGGATACGTCTTTATTGTTCCGGTTCTTCCGTTTATCGCCATCGTCAATGGAACGGCGCTCTGTTCACCGGACTCGCCGCTCCTTGACATACCGGTGCTCGGATTCTTTTTAGCGAATCCGCTCTGGTTCGTCCCCGTTTACGGTCTATTCGCCTTGCTTGTTGCGAAATGGTTGACGGATCGGGAACGAAATCGTACGGTACGTTCGTGACTTGCTTCGGCAAGTCTTTTTTTGTTGGGGAGATGCACGGGAGGAAAAAAATCGATACACTAGAGAAGGATTCGATAGGAGGGAATGAGTTGGAATTTCAGACGTGGCGACATGTGTTTAAACTAGATCCGAATAAGGAACTCACAGATGAGGCGCTCGAGGTCCTCATCCATTCTGGGACCGACGCCTTTTTGATTGGAGGAACGGATGGGGTTGATGCAGAGAATACATTTGCGCTATATGCGAGAGTCCGAGATGCCGGGATTCCAATCGCACTTGAGATTAGTCATCCTAGTCAAGTCATCCACGGATTCAATCATTACTTCGTGCCCACCGTGCTGAATGCGGGAACTCCGGAATGGATCATTGGACATCATGCTCGTGCGTTTGAACGATACGGCCATTTCTTTGATGACCGTCTTGTAACGGCTCAAGGGTATCTCGTCTTGAACCCGGACGCGAAAGTCGCTGACGTGACGGAAGCACGATGCGATTTGACGATCGAAGAGTCCGTGGCATACGCGGAAGTTGGACATCACTTGTTCCGTCTTCCCTCGCTCTATATCGAATATAGTGGACGACTCGGGAATCCTGATGTCGTCAAAGAGATTCGTTTGGCGTTACCTGATGCACATCTCTTTTACGGTGGTGGCATCGAGGGAGAAGAGACGGCACGATTAATGGGTGCACATGTCGACACGATTGTTGTCGGCAATATCATTTATGAAGACTTAGCTGGAGCACTTGCGACTGTACGAGCACTCCGATAAAATAAGAACAAACGTTTGGAACAAGGAAGGAAACAATTATGTATAATCTTAGCGAAGAATTAGTCAAAGGGATGAACCCGGAACAAGCAGAAGCGGTGAAGCATACGGATGGCCCGCTGTTGATTATGGCGGGTGCAGGGTCTGGGAAGACTCGTGTCTTGACCCATCGTGTCGCCTATTTGATGGCGGCGAAGCAAGTGGCACCGTGGAACATTTTAGCGATCACGTTCACGAATAAGGCAGCACGAGAAATGAAAGATCGGATTGCGCGTCTTGTGGGTGGTGTCGCCGAAGACATTTGGATTTCTACATTCCACTCCATGTGCGTCCGGATTTTACGACGCGATATCGATCGCATCCGCTATGACCGGAGCTTTTCTATTTTAGATGCCTCGGATCAATTGACAGCAATCAAACAGGTGTTGAAAGAATTGAACCTCGATCCGAAGAAGTACGAACCGCGTACCCTTCTCGGGATGATTTCAAATCATAAAAATGAGCTGCGTACGGCGAAAGATGCGGCTGCCCTCGTCGGGAACAATCCGTACGAGCGAATCATCTCGGACGTCTACACAGCGTATGAGAAAAAGTTGAAACAAAACAATGTGCTCGACTTTGACGACTTGATTATGAAGACGATTCACTTATTCCAAGAAGCACCGGACGTGTTGGCGTTCTATCAGAAGAAATTCAAGTACATCCATGTCGATGAGTATCAGGATACGAACCGTGCCCAATACACGCTCGTCAAACTTCTCGCACAGGCACACGAGAATTTGTGTGTCGTCGGGGATTCGGATCAGTCCATTTACCGTTGGCGCGGTGCCGACATCGCCAACATCTTGACGTTCGAGAAAGATTATCCGAGCGCCCATGTCATCTTGCTCGAACAAAACTATCGTTCGACGAAACGGATTTTAGAGGCGGCGAACGGCGTCATCCAAAACAACGCTTCCCGGAAAGAGAAGAACTTGTGGACTGAAAATGACGAAGGGGAGAAATTGTTGCTCCATGTCGCATCAGACGATCGCGACGAAGCGTTCTTCATCATGAACCAGATGAAAGAGCTGAAGATGGAAGGGATGGACTACGGACAGATGGCGGTCCTTTACCGGACGAACGCACAATCACGTGGACTTGAGGAGATGCTCCTCAAATCGAACATCCCGTACAAGATGGTCGGCGGGACGAAGTTCTATGAGCGAAAAGAGATCAAGGACGTCCTCGCATACTTGCGATTGATTGCCAACCCGGATGAGGACATCTCGTTCGTTCGCGTCGTCAATGAGCCGAAACGTGGGATTGGTGCTGCGACGATTGATAAACTAGGGGATTTTGCAGACATGCAGGGCGTCTCACTCATGGATGCGATTCGTGACATCGAATTGTCAGGCATCGCCCCACGCACTGCGACGAAACTTGCGGATTTCCGTCATATGATGATGGATTTACGACAAATGGCGGACTACCTCTCCATTTCAGAACTCGTTGAGGAAGTGTTGAAAAAGACAGGTTATGAAGAGATGCTCAAAATCGAGAAGACGCTTGAGGCGGAAAGCCGACTTGAGAACTTGCAAGAGTTCTTGTCGGTCGCCCAAAACTTTGAGAAAGAGAGCGATGAACAGACGCTTGTCGCCTTCCTCACGGATTTGACGCTCGTCTCAGACCTCGATTCACTTGATGAGGTCGATGAGTCACATCAAGTTACCCTGATGACGTTGCACTCGGCGAAGGGACTTGAATTCCCGGTCGTCTTCCTGATTGGAATGGAAGAAGGGCTCTTCCCGCACAGCCGTGCCTTGAATGACGAGGAAGAGATGGAAGAAGAACGTCGTCTCGCGTATGTCGGGATCACCCGTGCCGAGAAGCGTCTCTATTTGACACGTGCTCAGTCACGAATGCTGTACGGTCGCTTTCAAAACAACCCAGAGTCGAGATTCTTGCATGAGTTGCCGGAAACGTTGTTAGAGCGGTCCGGTAAGGCGAGAAAACCGATGCCATGGAACCCGGTCGAGTCACCAGGGAAGTTACCAGTGAATGGCTTTAGTTCGAAACCGAAGCCGAAACTCGCCCAATCATCCGGTGCCGAAACGGTCGGCTGGAATGTCGGCGACAAAGCGAATCATAAAAAATGGGGACAAGGGACGGTCGTTCAGACACGTGGTGAAGGCGACCAACTCGAAGTCGACATCGCATTCCCGGAAGTCGGGATCAAGCGCCTATTGGCTAAATTTGCCCCTATCGAAAAAGCGTGAGGTGAGAATATGGAGATAAAAAAGCGAGTAGAGTTATTAAGAAAAAAAATAAATCAATATTCACATGAGTATCATGATTTTGATCAACCAAGTGTGCCAGATGCAGAGTATGATCGTCTCATGGATGAGTTGATTGAAATTGAAAATAACTATCCTGAATTAAAAACTTTTGACTCACCTACTCAGCGAGTCGGAGGAACACCTTTAAGTTCACTCAATAAAGTAAGGCATGATACTCCTATGTTGTCTTTAGATAAAGTGACTTCTATTGATGAATTATCTAAATGGATAGACAGAGTCAGAAGTGATTTAGGATACACGCCAAAATTTGTAGTTGAATTAAAATTCGATGGGCTTGCAGTATCTTTAAAATATGAAAATGGTCGTTTAATTAGTGGAGCAACTCGAGGAAATGGAGTAACTGGTGAAGATATTACTCAAAACTTGAAAACAGTTGGTACTATTCCATTGCGTCTTAAAAAAGATATCACGGTGGAAATTAGGGGCGAGGCTTATATGCCAAAGCACTCGTTAGAAAAATTGAATAATGAGCGGAAACTTAAGGATGAAAAATTGTTTGCAAACCCAAGGAATGCTGCAGCTGGTTCGCTTAGACAATTAGATCCAAAGATAGCTGCGTCAAGAAATTTAGCCTTTTTTGCATATGGATTAATTGAAAAAAATGAATTAGTTTCAAATCAAAGTGAAGCACTGGATTTTATGAAGAAAATTGGAGTAAGAGTGAGCAAAGACTACAGAGTATGTAAAACAATCGAAGAATTGTGGGATTACATTGAGTATTATGAAAAAAATAGGGACGATCTTCCATATGATATTGATGGTATAGTAATTAAAGTGTCAGGCTACGAAGAGCAAGAACAACTTGGATTTACAGTAAGAAGTCCGAAATGGGCAGTTGCTTATAAATTCCCTGCTAGCGAAGCTGTAACAACGATTGAAGAAGTTGAATTTAATGTAGGTAGAACAGGGAAGATTACTCCTAGAGCACGTTTTTCTCCAGTTCCAATTGCAGGATCCACAGTAAGTTTTGCTACTCTTCACAATGAAGATTTTATCAAAGAAAAAAACCTTCATATTGGAGATCGTGTAATTATAAAAAAGGCGAATGATGTTATTCCAGCGGTGGTTTCTGCTTTAGAAAATGAAAGAACTGGTAAAGAAAAGCAGATTGAATTTCCACAATACTGTCCCGTGTGTCAATCTCGGCTAATAAGATTAGAAGGAGAAGCGGATTATAGATGTGTGAATCCGCAGTGTCCGGCTCAATTAGTTGAAGGACTTGCACATTTTGCTTCGAAAAAAGCTATGAATATTGAAGGCATGGCCAAAAAGGTAATTCAACAATTACACAATTATGGATTAGTTACAACAGTTGCTGATTTATATAAATTAAAAATTGAAGAATTACTTTCTTTAGAAAGAATGGGAAGGAAATCTGTAGATAACTTGCTTAAAGCAATAGATAAATCAAAAGAAAATTCCTTGGAAAGAGTATTGCTTGGATTAAACATCCGATTTTTAGGCGAAAATTCAGCAAAACTAATCGCAGAAAAATTTAAGACTATTTACGCTATCATGGATGCGTCAGTTAATGAATTAAAAGATGTAGATGGTATTGGTGAAAAGACTGCAGAGTCAGTAAAGTTATATTTTGAGAGAACAGAAAGTCGCAATCTTATTTCTGAACTTGAAAAGGAAGGAGTAAATCTGACATTCAAGGGCATGCAGAGAGCAGTTGATGATAATGCACCCTTATCTGGTAAAACGGTCGTATTGACTGGGAAATTACATGAGATGACCCGCGGTGAGGCCGGGAAGCAGCTTGAACTTCTCGGTGCGAGTGTGACGGGGAGTGTGAGTAAAAATACAGACTTACTCGTGGCCGGTGAAAAGGCTGGTTCAAAACTGACGAAAGCCGAATCGTTAGGCATCGAAGTTTGGGATGAGGCGAAACTTCTCGATTTTATAAATGAACACGCATAAGACGTTTCGCTTCGGCGAACGTCTTTTTTCACGTTGGGTTTTGTAAAATTTTATGAGATTGAATAGGTTCGCACAAGCATTCGAAGGGTATAGATTAACTAGATCAAAATGCTAATATATTTTTGCGAGAGAACCCTTTGACATCATGACTTTCACACACACATTCCTCTCATTCCTCTACGTGGTGAACGTCGTCATCGGAACGATTGCGATTCGAGCGCTTGTTTTCACCTTAGAGGAGGGACCGACATCATGACACACAACATCCAGCGCTTCGTTGCCTTATTTACCATCCTCATGTTCCTTTCAATCTTATTTGGGGTGCCTACCGCCAAAGCGGACACGACCACGTTCCGGTATATCCAAGTGAATTTGACAGATGAGGAAAGCGAAATATTATATGAATCAAGTCTCGTCTATGAAGGAATCACGTATTACGGGGTCCGTGAATCTGCTGACATTTGGCGCTTTATGATTGATGCAGAAACGGTCGATGACTCATTGATTGACTTGGTCTCCCTTTATAATGCTGAAGGTGTTCCGTACACGTTTATCCCGAATACCATCACGCAAGCGTATCCCGTCGAAGTGAAGGAACCACCTGTTGTGACTGAACCAGATGAACCAGAAGAGATGGTGCCCCCTGTTGAAACAGAACCAGAGCCGGTCGTGGAAGAACCGACGATTGAACCGACGTTACCGAAGCTCGCCGTTGAAGCAATCAACATCGCCGCAGTCGACCGAGCCGTTGTCGGAGGCGAAATATCGTATACGTTCATTGTAGAAAACACAGGAGACACGCCGATGACGGTGACAGAATTCTCTCATGAGTATGTGAGCGGAGACATCGATCATCAATCAATCGAATCGTTCAATCAACACGTATTTGATCGTTTGAATGAATTAATAGGAGAAGACGGTCTCTTGCCGGGGGAACGGGTGGAAGTGACAGAAATCTTATCGATTCCGACCGGATATTTGTTCGACGCACATCCTGAAATCGGCAGTGTCTTTCAAGTGACCGGGGTGGATGAATTCAACCGGGTCGTCACATCAGAAAGTCAACAGATTATCTTTTTACAAACACCAGACTTCAACGTGAATGCGACGGTTGAGAAGGCGACCGTTCAACCGGGAGAGCCCGTTCGCTATACGTATACGGTCACCAATCCTTCGAAAGTTACCTTATTTTTAGCGGACGCGATGCTCACATGGCCAAGCGGTGCCTTGACAGAAGAAGAACGAAACCAGGCAAATCAACGATTCGCGGAGCAAGTCGAAGCAATTCCTACTTTCAGAGACGGACTCGGTCCGGAAGAAGAAGTGACGTTCTCGTTTGAGCTTCCGCTCCTCCCATCTTATGATGTGAGAGCCGGGGCTGAATTGATTCAACGTGCCACATTCATCTTCGAGGTGGATGAAGGGATAACGGTTACTCGCTCCGTCGACGTACCGGTGGCGGTGAAGCAACCTGTTCCGACTAAAGAAGAGCCAAAACAAGACGCTAACAAGCAGAAGTCAGAAGTGAAAACCACACCACCTGTCGTGAAAGTCGTCGTCAAAGAGAGTGGGGCGCCACGAGTCGAGCACATCGATGAAGCCGATTCGTACGCTCAAGATGTGCTCCCGATGACAGGAGAAGCGGATGATGCGTGGCATGCCATGCTCGGTACGCTTCTTTTCGCGTCGGGACTCCTCTTGTTGATTCGTCGCAACCATCCGTCAACGAAACCATAAATCGACATCCCTTCTCGTTCATCCGAGAAGGGATTTGTTCTGATTCCGCTTCGATACTTTTTTCGTGGAACGATTTTGTTATAATGGACAAAGTGAAATAGGAAACGATGTTCAAAGGAGCTAGACATAGATGAAATGGAAACAACTCGTCATCCCGACAATCGCCTCGGCGCTATTGTTGAGTGGATGTTCAATGAAAATACCGATGGGTGAAGAAGAAGCGACACCAACTGGGGACGAAACAGCGGCCGAAGGCGTCACACAAGCGATTGAAGCCCGTGACTCGTATTACCAAATGGTCATTCCGTTCAAACCGGCGGCAGCGAGAGGGCTCGCCCAACGTCAAGTCAGTTCATCGTTAGAACTCGAAGAAGTCGAACTCGGTCTCATGCGTCACTCAACGGACGCGTTCGACCCGGAAAAGTTCGCTTATCAAGAGGGACAGCTGTTGAACGCGGAGGATGTATCTCGTCTGCTCGCACGGAAAGATAAAAGTAATGAAGGGTTGACCCCCTTGAACCCGGCTTATGCGGATGGCAAGGCAGAAGTCGAAGACGACAAGTTCGTCGATGCGAACAAGAAATCACCGCTTTATTTAGCTTCGATTGTCGAACAGAATTACATGACGAAAGAGGACAGCGGGTACCAGGTTGGGGGCGTATCGTTTGCACTTATTTTGAACCGTGAATATGTCTTCCAAGCACCGAACTATGGTCCGACGTATACCGTCAAACTCGATCAAAAGAAAGTAATCGCAGAAGGGGAACGTATGGCGAACGAGCTCGTCTCCCAATTACGAAAGCGTGAAGACTTCAAGGACCTCGATATCAATGTCGCGCTCTATATGAAATCGACACAAGGTTCACCGACACCGGGGAACTATATCAAGTCGGCCTTCGTTGGGACGGCGGATCAAGTCAAATCGGGCGACTGGAAAGCGATCGATGAGAAGTACTACTATTTCCCGTCGACATCGGCGACGTCTGACGTACGCGAGGACGCGCAGAAATTTACGCTCTTCAGCGATCGGATTGCCGACCTTTTCCCGGACTATAGCGGGATGATTGGGAAGGGCTTTTATCAGAATGGAGATCTATCGAGAATGGAGATTGATATCCCGATTCAGTTTTACAGTCGCGCTGAGCTCGTCGGCTTCACACAACACGTGGTCGGCTTGCTCGAAAACCGTTGGGAATATAGCCGGAACGTTCCGGTTCGTATCAACGTGACGTCACTTGGCGGAGACCCTGAAGTGACGATTGTGTTTGAGGACGGCATGGATAGCCCGAAAGTCTACTTCTAATCGAGAAGAGGTTCGTTTTTTGAAACGAATCTCTTCTTTTTTTCGTATGAAAAGTGAAAGGATTATCTTTGACCTTATTTGACCAATTGAGTAGAATAGAGTTAACAGAAACGGGAAAGGGATAGGTGAGGTGAATCCATATGGCTAAAAACTATTACGACGAGCTCGGTGTCTCCAAGGAAGCGACCGAGCAAGAGATTAAACGCGCATACCGGAAACTGGCGAAACAATACCATCCGGACGTCAATAAAGACCCTGGCGCACAAGAACGATTCAAGTCGGTCCAGGAAGCGTTTGACGTATTGAGCGACCCAGAGAAAAAGGCGAACTATGATCGATACGGTAGCCCGGATGGACCGTCGTTCGGACAAGGGTTCGGTGGCGGTGGAGAGACTTACGGGGAAGGCTCGTCACAATTCGAAGATCTATTCCGACAATTCGGAGGCGGATCACGTACGACCTCTCGGACTTTCGGATTTGAAGATATGTTCGGAAGCTTCTTTGACCAAGCAGTCGAGGAAGACTTGGATGAGACTGTTCGTGTCAACATCCCGCTCAGTCAATTGACGAAAGAGTCGAAAGTGAGTCTACGTCTTCAAACGGGTACCGTGAACGTCAAAATTCCACAAGGTGCCTACGAAGGTCAGAAGTTGCGGTTGAAAGGAAAAGGTAGCCGCGTCGGACAATCGGGAAACCGAGGAGATGTATATGTCGAACTTCACTTTGCGGATGACGATACGTATCGTCGTGAAGGAGAGCATATCGTGACCGTGAAACGATTGCGTCCGCTCGACTTTTTAGACGGGGCGAGCGTCATCGTTGCCACGCTCGACGGGGGACGCGTGAAGCTGAAAGTGAAACCGGGAAGCCGTCCGGGACAACGGATGCGGATTCCTGGTCGCGGTGTCATGACCGGCTCGAAGGTGCGGTCGGACTTATTCGTCCAACTCGAGGTCGACCTGCCTCTTGATGAGACGTACCGTTCTGTTTATGAGCAAATCGAACGTTAATGGATAAGGAGGAATCGTGATGGACTTTAATCGTTTTACAGATAAAGCACATGAATGCATTGTCAGTTCACAGGCGTTAGCGAAACAATATCATCATAGTGAAATCAATGAGTGGCACGTCTTGGCGTCCATGATTTCGCAGACGGACGGGATTGCGCCGTTGCTGTTTCAAAAAATGGAGATCAACGTGTCTGAGATTGAAGGCGAAGTCGCGCTTTCTCTGAAACATGCGCCGAAACTCCAAAACCCGACGACACCGATGATTTCAGCCTCTCTCTTAAGCGTCTTGACGACTGCGGAACGAGAAGCGACGGGGATGAATGATGAGTACGTATCGGTCGAACATATTCTACTCGGTATTTTGTTGAACAGCAGTCAGGCACAGACGATGCTCGAACGGAAAGGTGTCACCGAAGAACGACTCCGTGAGGCGCTTGTCGCTGTGCGTGGGAACCGTCGCATCACATCAAAGTCGCCTGAAGCGACTTATGATGTCTTGACGAAATACGGACGCGACCTCATTCAAGAAGTGAAGACAGGTAAAATCGATCCTGTCATCGGACGTGACAGTGAGATTCGTCGTGTCATTCGAATCCTAAGTCGGAAAACAAAAAATAACCCTGTCCTCATCGGAGAACCAGGGGTCGGGAAGACAGCGATTGTCGAAGGGCTCGCCCAGCGCATCGTTCGTGGAGATGTACCGGAAAGTTTGAAAGACAAAACCATCTTCAGCCTCGATATGAGCTCCCTCGTTGCCGGTGCGAAATATCGCGGAGAGTTCGAGGAACGTCTACAGGCCGTCTTGTCCGAAGTGAAAGAAGCGGAAGGCACCATTATCCTCTTCATCGATGAACTTCACACGATTGTCGGTGCAGGGAAGTCTGAGGGGTCGATGGACGCCGGTAACATGTTGAAACCGATGCTCGCCCGAGGCGAACTGCATTGTATCGGCGCGACGACGCTCGACGAGTATCGCCAATATATCGAGAAGGACCCGGCCCTTGAGCGGCGTTTCCAACAAGTACTTGTCGCTGAACCGGATGTCGAGGATACGGTTTCCATCTTGCGCGGTTTAAAAGAACGCTTTGAGATTCACCACGGGGTACGCATCCATGACAACGCGCTCGTCGCGGCGGCTGTGCTATCCAATCGCTATATCACGGACCGCTTCATGCCGGACAAGGCGATTGATCTCGTCGACGAGTCGTGTGCGATGATTCGAACAGAGATGGAGTCGATGCCAGCTGAGCTTGATGAATTGGTCCGTCGGGTCATGCAGCTTGAAATCGAAGAGGCGGCTCTTAAAAAAGAGAGCGATGCCGCTTCCATGAAGCGACTTGAGGCGCTCCAACAGGAATTGGCTTCTATCCGTGAACAGTCTGATTCGTTACGTCTCCGTTGGGAGAATGAGAAGGAGTCGACGCACCGCGTACAACAAATCCGTGGAGACCTTGAGAAAGTACGTCTCGAGTTACAAGAGGCAGAGAGTCGCTATGATTTGAACCGGGCCTCGGAACTGAAATATGGACGAATCCCGGAACTTGAGCGGGAACTAGAAGAAGCGGAACAGTTGGCGAGTTCGGTGACGCGTGAGCTCGTGCGTGAAGAAGTGACGGAAGAAGAAATCGCCGAGGTCGTCTCGAAATGGACGGGGATCCCGGTGACGAAACTGACAGAAGGAGAGCGGGATAAGCTTCTCAATCTAGAAGCGGTTTTGCATAAACGTGTGTTCGGACAAGATGATGCGATTCGTCTTGTCAGCGATGCAGTCATTCGAGCACGTGCTGGCATCAAAGACCCAAACCGTCCGATTGGTTCATTCCTTTTCCTCGGACCGACGGGGGTCGGGAAGACAGAACTCGGGAAAGCGCTCGCGGAAGCGATGTTTGATTCAGAAGACCATATCGTTCGGCTGGATATGAGTGAATATATGGAGAAACATGCCGTATCGCGTCTCGTCGGTGCCCCTCCTGGCTATATCGGTTACGAAGAAGGTGGACAGTTGACGGAAGCGGTTCGCCGTAACCCGTACTCGGTTCTCTTACTCGATGAGGTCGAGAAAGCGCATCCGGACGTCTTCAATATCTTGCTACAATTGCTCGATGATGGTCGATTGACCGATTCGCACGGGCGCATCGTCGACTTCAAAAATACGATTGTCATCATGACGTCGAACATTGGGGCGGACATCTTGCTCGAAGCGGCGAAAGATGGCGTGATTGATGAGGACGAAGAGCGTCAAGTGCTCGACAAACTCCGTCGTCATTTCCGTCCTGAATTCTTGAACCGGGTCGATGAAACGATTCTGTTCCATCCCCTCACGAAAGATCAAATCGGTCAGATTGTCGAGAAAGCGGTCGGACGGATGAGCGAACGGCTCACGACACGCTCGATTTATATCGACATCACCGATGCAGCCAAAACGTTCGTTGCTGACGAAGCATATGAACCTCAATTCGGTGCGCGACCGATCAACCGGTATGTACAACGGACGATTGAGACGAAACTTGCCCGTAGCATCCTCGCTGGAGATGTCGAGGATGGGCAAACGGTCATCATCGATGTCGAGAACGGGGCGTTGACGTTACGCCCATCGACAGTCAATGCATAAAGAAAGAGGAATCCAAAATCGGATTCCTCTTTTATGTACGCCGACGCTTTCTTCTCAAAATTAAATAACTGATCCCAATAAAAATGAGGTAGAGTACCGTCCCAAAAAATGAGTTGAATACCCATGGAATTGTTCCCATGAAGCTGGCACGGGTCGCTTCTTGGAACCAGAGCAGTAGCCAAAAGAATAAGCCAAGACTCGTTGCGAGGAGAACAAAAAATCCCGTCATGCCTTGTTTCGTCAATTGCTTGATTCCGAACCCAAGTAAAGCCGTAACAATGAAAATTGTACCTAACCCAATATAGAACAATCCGTCAATCGGTAAAGTCTGCACGGACACACCCTCTTTTCACCATCAGATTCATATAACCCAATCTTACACGGAGAGGGAATAAATGGGAATCATTATTGTGACACGAGAGGACGTTCTGGTTGATAGATACAGTACGGTTCTGATTCTTTGAAATCGCCAGTGACCGCATAGGCTCTAGCACGCGAACCACCACATAGATAACGATACTCACAATACCCACACTTTCCGTGATGACTATCCGGATCACGTAGCGCCTTGAATGTCGGATGATGGCGATAAATATCGGCGAGAGGTGTCGTTCGGACGTTTCCGCAGGTGATTGGTAAAAATCCGGACGGCTGTACGTCCCCTGTATGTGAGATAAAGACGAATCCGTTGCCGTCATTTGTCCCACGAGGGGCTTTTGCCAAATCGTCATGTGGATGTCCGATTGGAGGGAGTCCTGCTGCCCGGCGTCGCTGATTTTCTTGGCGGGCGACTCTCCGATAAAATTGGGCTTCCGTCGTCGAGATGATGAAGGGTGCCGTCTCTTGTATGGAGAACGCCCATTTCAATACTTCCTCATGTCGCTCTGGTGTAATGGGTTGTAACAGGGATCCGCGTCCGGTCGGCACGAGGAAAAAGAGCGTCCAGACGGATACACCGAGGGATTCTACGAGCTTCGCCATTTCCGGTAATCGATCGACATTGTATTCGGTCACCGTCGTATTGATTTGAAATGACATCCCTTCTTCTCGGAAATATGAGATTCCTCGAATGGTACGGTCGAAGCTGCCACGTGTACCGCGGAAGTAGTCATGCGTCTCGGCGTCCGGTCCGTCAATAGAGAAGGCCCAACGTGACAAACCAGCTGCTTTTGCCCGTTTCACGGCATCGTGAGTTACACGAGGTGTAGCTGAAGGTGTCATCGAGACGCGCATCCCAAGGGAGGAAGCATATGCGGTCAATTCAAATAAATCTTCACGCATGAGAGGATCACCGCCCGTAAAGACGAGAATCGGGTTATCCATCGCATGAATCTCGCGAATCAATGCCTTCCCTTCTTCCGTGTCGAGTTCGTTTTCGTAACGATGAAATTGTGCCTCTGCCCGGCAGTGGACGCAGGAGAGCGCACAGGCCCGTGTGACTTCCCAAATAACGATGAACGGGTTCTCGTTATAGTCGATACGTTTCATACCGTCACCGCCTGTCGAAGATGTAAGTGATCGACCGCCCGTTTGGCGGAATCCACGCAGTCAGGTAATCCGACCCCATGGAGAATGGCGCCACACGCTTCGACGCCGTCCCACTTCAAAAGTGCTTCTTCGAACGCGCGGACGTCCTGTTTATGACCGACCTCATACTGTGGCATCGTTTGAATGTGTCGCTCGACATTCGTGAAGAGGGGAGTCCCGACTTTTTGAATGCGTCGAAGTTCGCCTAAAGCGAAGTTTGCGATTAGATCATCCTCTTCATGGAGCAGGGACGGGACATGTTCTGAACTGATATACATGCGGAGCAATGCTTTTCCTTTAGGTGCTAGGTGTGGCCATTTTTTATGCATCCAGCTACAAGCGGTCAAAGCGTTTCCTTCCGATTTGGCGATGACGTAGCCGGTTCCATCTAACGCATCCACTTCTGACTCGTCGAAGGCGGCGAGTACGGTCATCGAAGAGGTACGTTTTAACGATGACAAACGTTCGGCTTCCGGGAATCCGAGCAAAGGTCCGAGTGCATGCGGCGATGTGGCCATAATGATGCCATCAAACTGTTCGATCGTCCCATCGGCAAATGTGACTTCATGAGGTCGAACGGATTGAACGACCGTCTTTAACATGAGTCGATCAATCGACGGACGGAGCGCCTCGACGAGTGCTCCGAGTCCTTGCTCAATTGACAGGAACTTACCAGTCTCGGACGGCTTTACACCAGCTTGGACGGGAGGAGTGAGTGCTTTCATTCCGAGAATCAGACTGCGAGTTTTTTGTTCAATCGTGATAAACTGAGGGAAAGTAGACTCGATGCTCATGTCATCGAGTGTCCCGTTGTAAATCCCTGACAGAAGCGGTTCGATCATTGTATCAACTACTTCGGAGCCAAGTCTCGTCCGAAAGAAATGGTCGAGCGAGATATCCTCTCCTGCATACACGCGTGGAATCACGAGATCGAATCCGGCGCGAAGTTTTCCTCTCCAAGTAAAGAGATCCGTTTTGACCATCGGCCAAAACTTGGTCGGGATGCCCATGACCGATCCGGCCGGCATCTGTCTCAGTTGCTTCCGTACGTAAATGTAAGAAGTCCCGGTTCTGGAGCGGACGAGTTGATCTGCGAGACCTAGACTTGTAATAAGTGATGTCAAGGTCGGCTTTCGTGCCATATAACCGTCGGGTCCAGTCTCTAACGTAAAACCATCCTGATAAATGGTCTTAATTTTTCCACCGAGACGCTCCTGCGCCTCAATCAATGTGACATGAGCTCCGGCTTCTTTGGCATAATAGGCTGCGGCAAGTCCGGTGATGCCACCTCCGATAATCGCGATTCGATTCAATTGATTCACCCATTTCTCTAAAATTGTTGTCGTCTTAACGGTACCGAGAATGTTGATGGAGATATAGGATAAGTGTCACGGACTTCTAGACAAATTTGTCACGAATTCGAAAGGGGACGATGGAATGGCTTCCTTCCTCATCGTTGCGACTCTTGTGATGGTGGGCATAATTGGGTTTATTGTGGCGATGAATCGGCATGGAGAAAAGTTGGTTGGAGATGAGGAAAGTCCACCGATGATTTGGGCGGATGAGGACTGGTATAAAGATGATGGACCACCGGACGGATAATATGATAAGATGACCCGGTTGAAATTTGATGGAACATGAGGTGATGGAATGAATGTACTCGAACAACAGTTGAACCACTTGGTTGATGAGTGTCGTCCGTACACGGCTCAAGGGAAAGTGGCGGACTATATCCCTGAACTCGCACATGTGAAAAACAATTTACTCGGGGTGGCGATTTGTTTGCCGGATGGTACGTATATTCACGCGGGGGATGTTCATCACAAGTTTACGATTCAGAGCGTATCGAAGGCGCTCACACTTTGTTATGTATTGATGGAGTTCGGGGAGGACTATGTCTTTTCGAAAGTAGGGATGGAGCCGACGGGGGACGCATTCAACTCCATCGCCAAACTCGAGGAAACGGTCCCGTCAAAACCACTGAATCCGATGATCAACGCCGGAGCGTTAGCGGTGACGAGTATGATTTTGGGGGAGACGGCAGAACTCAAAATCTATCAGTTCCGCCAGTTTTTAGCGACGTTGTTAAATCGCTCGGTCGAGGAGGTCACGTACGACGAAAAAGTCGCCCGCTCTGAATACGAGACGACCGACTTGAACCGTGCCCTGCTCTATTTCATGCGTCATCATGGAATTGTGGATGGAGACGTCGATGAAATCATTGATGTGTATACGAAACAGTGTGCCATCGAGATTGATTGTTTTGATTTGGCGCGAATCGGGCGTGTCTTTGCAGGGAATGGAGAAGACCCGGATACGGGCGAAGAGTTGATTCCACGTCGGGTCGTCCGAATCGTCAAGGCCATCATGACGACGTGTGGCATGTATGATGCATCGGGTGAGTTCGCTGTCCGGGTCGGTCTTCCAGGAAAAAGTGGGGTATCGGGTGCCATCTTGGCGGTCGGGAACCACGAACTGGACTTGAATAACGTTGGGTTTGGCATATTTGGCCCGGCACTTGATTCAAAAGGGAACTCGATTGCCGGAATGAAGTTGTTGGAACTACTGATTGAGCGCTATACTTCGCGCTAAATCGAGAGGTGCTCCACAGATGCATCGAGTTCCTGCTGTAATGTTTCAATTTTTCTGTCGTATGCAGACTGTAGTTCAGCTGGAGGGGTGAAGGCGCGCCAACGCTTTAACAGTTGGTCATGGTCGTTCATATCACCGAGTTCAGTTTGCATCTTTTTTAACGTGCGGACAGTGTCCATCGAAGCATCCGATTCATAGCTTAGCAAGTACTCATGTAAGTAACGTTCGCGTTTGACGGCTAAACGGACTTTATGGAGTGCTTCAAGCTGTTCTTTTCCATCGGATTGTTCGTGATAGACGCGTACACGTTGCTTGCGCTCGCTTTTCGCCTTTTCTAACATCGGAGAGGCGTTCGTTTTTTTGAACGCACGAAATAACGGTCCGCCGATGAAACGACGTACTTGTTGATCGAGCGACGGGGTCATTTTTTCACTGACGCGGGTCGAAAGGATCGTCCGTGCGATGGCACGTTCTGTCTCCATCGCTTCAAGAAACGCATGGTCGAGTTCGGTTTTGGAATCAAACGTTTCGATGAGGACGTCGAGGTCGCGCACATGACCTAGTGCCTCCATCAATTGTTTGAGTTGTCGGAACGTCGCCGGCTTCGTTTCATATAGTTGCATAAACGTGATCAATTTCCGTAGATGAACGCGAGCGCGATGAATATCCTCGGAATTGTTGAAGGTGAGGGCTTCCGTCACATAGTGATTGAACGTGTTCCACGTTTCCAACAGTTCAAATTTAAGCTTTTCTGCATGCCGTTGATTCATGATTATAAGTTCCTTTCTGAAAAAGAGATGAGGGTTGTCCATGTACCAAACACATTCATTAAACGAAAAAATCAAACTGTTCTTCACGATTTTCTTTCCAATTTTAGTCACGCAAGTGTCTTTTTATTTGATTAGCTTTTTTGATACCGTCATGTCCGGACGGGCGGGTGCCGTCGATTTGGCAGGTGTCGGAGTCGGTTCAAGCTTGTGGATGCCGGTGTATACCGGACTGAGTGGAATCTTGCTGGCGGTGGCCCCGATCGTTTCGCAAGCGCTTGGTGCGCGAGACCGTCAACAGATTCAACGAACCTTGTTTCAAGGTATCTATTTAGCCATCATGCTAAGCGTAATCACGCTGACGTTGGGTTCATTCCTTGTGCCGATGGCAATCGAGAGCATGGGGCTCAGTGTAGAAGGGAAACGAATCGCGACGCAATACTTGCTTGCCCTTGGATTCGGTGTCTTGCCGATGTTCCTGTTCAATGTGCTACGCACGCTCATGGATGCCTTGGGCAAGACGCGAGTCTCGATGATCCTCATACTATTAGGGTTACCCATTAATGTCGGATTAAATTACATCTTCATCTTCGGAAAACTGGGGGTGCCGGCGTACGGCGGAGTTGGAGCGGGAATCGCCTCAAGCATCACTTACTGGCTACTCTTCTTCATGGCCTTCTTCTTCGTGAGAAACGGGAAGCCATTCCGCGAATACAAGTTTTTACGGACGACCGAACGAATGGTCTGGCTCCGACAAAAAGAGCTGTTACAACTTGGGACGCCAATCGGGCTCGCCATTTTCGCAGAAGTCAGCATCTTTGCGGCGGTCACGGTATTGCTCAGTTCATACGGTGACCAAATCGTCGCGGCTCACCAAGCGGCGATTAACTTCGCTTCGTTTGTTTACATGTTGCCACTCTCAGCATCGAGCGCATTGACGATCGTCGTGGGGTATGAGCTTGGCGCGAAACGACTGCAGGATGCCGTCCGCTATGCAAAAATCGGGCTCGCGCTCTGTCTCGGTGTTTCTATCTTTTCCGGTGCTTTTTTGTTTTGGCAAAACGAACGGGTCGCGGCTATTTATACGAATGATCCGACGGTCGTGGACCTTGCAGCTCACTTTATGATCTTCGCTGTATTCTTCCAACTGTCAGATGCTGTCGCGGCACCGATCCAAGGGATATTACGTGGCTTTAAAGACGTCAACATCACGCTCGTCCTTTCACTCGTCGCTTATTGGGTCATCGGTTTACCACTCGGGTATGTCTTGGCAGAGCACGCCGGATTTGGACCAGACGGTTATTGGATTGGCTTGATTGCCGGGCTCGCAGCCGGAGCGGTCTTGTTATTCCTCCGGTTAGTATGGATTGTCCGGCGCTACGGGACGGTTCAATCGACATAAAAAAGGAGAAGATTGTTCGCAAATGTGAACAATCTTTTATTTATTTAAAATTGGTCTATACAACTATACTTTTATCCGATATGATAACATGGAGGAAAACAAAAAGGAGTGGTGAACCGATGGGGACATTGATCAATGCTCGTATCGTGTCAGCAGAACAAACATGGGAACATGGATATATCAGATGGAATGGTCAAACGATTGATGAGATTGGATCGATGGACCAGTTTGAACAACAGGATGAACCTGTGATTGATGTCGCTGGAGCGCTCGTGACACCGGGTCTCATCGATGTGCATATCCATGGGGGATATGAAGTCGATACGATGGATGCGGATGAATCAAAACTTCGACGATTGAGTAACGACATGCTACAGGAAGGTGTCACGTCCTTTTTCGCGACGACGATCACGCAGTCAAAAGAAGCGATTGAGCATGCATTGAAGGCAGTCCGAAATGTCATCGAAGCGCAGGATACGACACTCATCGGAATCCACTTGGAAGGTCCATTTGTCAACGTGGAGATGGCTGGGGCACAACCGGCAGAATATATTATCGACCCGGATGCCGAGCAGTTCCGGAAATGGCAAGAGCTTGCCGGCGGTCATATCCGTCTTGTCACTTATGCACCGGAACGTCCAGGTGCACGTGAGTTTGAAGCTGTTCTTCGCGAAACCGGTGCAATCGGTTCGGCGGGCCATACGAGTGCGACATTTGAAGAGAACAAGCAGGCGGGCGTCAAACATGGGACGCATCTTTATAACCAAATGCGTGGGTTGCACCATCGAGAACCCGGAACGGTTGGGTATTGTCTCTTAGAGGGTGGGGTCATCGCGGAAATCATTCCGGATGGGATCCATAGTCGTCCGGAGATGGTCGACTTCGCGTTTCGCTTAAAAGGAGCAGATGAACTTGTCGTCATCACGGATGCGATGCGAGCAAAAGGACTTCCGGACGGACAATATGAACTTGGCGGTCAACCGGTCATCGTAGCGGACGGGGCTGCGCGACTTCAAGCCGGAAACCTGGCGGGCAGTGTGTTGACGATGGATGCTGCCTTTCGAAACATTCAGGCATATACGGGATGTACGGTGGAAGAAGCGGTCAAAATGACTTCGACGAATGCGGCCAAAGAATTCGGATTGACGACAAAAGGAGACATCAAATCGGGGTTTGATGCAGACCTTGTCGTTTGGGATGACACGACACATGTTCAGATGACTTTTGTCAAAGGTCGAATCGTATATGAACGGGAGGAACAAAGATGAATGTACTAGTCGCAAAGACGGCGAACGATGCGGAACGAATCGCCTATACGCTAATCAAAGAACGGATTTCAGGGAAACATGACTTCGTACTCGGTCTCGCAACCGGTAGCACACCGGTCGGGATGTATCAGATGTTTAAACAGGACGCGCTCGACTGTAGCCACGTGACGAGCGTCAATTTAGATGAATACATCGGATTATCGCCCGAACATCCTCAAAGTTATAACCGCTTCATGAAAGATCGACTCTTCGATGAGGTACCATTCAAACAAAGTCACCTCCCTCAAGGGGACGCGCCGGACTCGGAAGTGGAAGCATCACGTTATGAAGAACTTGTTCGGACACTCGGTGTCGATTTACAGCTTTTAGGGATTGGTGAGAATGGGCATATCGCCTTCAATGAACCGGGTACAGCGCTCGATGCGAAGACACATGTGACCGAACTCACGGAGTCTACTCGGGAAGCCAATCGTCGATTCTTTGATCGGTTAGAAGATGTACCGACACACGCCATCACGATGGGGCTCGATACGATCATGAACGCACGTGAAATCGTCCTAGTCGCGACAGGGGAGCGGAAAGCGGAAGCGGTGCAGCACATGATTGAGAGCGTACCGACGGTCGACTGGCCGGCCACGATCCTTCAGGCCCATCCTAGTGTGACAGTCGTACTCGACGAGGCGGCGGCATCACACTGTGCGGAATCCTTACAAGCCCGTGGACAAGAAGCGGCAACACGATTTTTTACCATTCGGGATTAACGGACCTGCGGAGTCATCTCCGCGGGTTTTTCTATGTTCAACTATGGGAAAATGTAAAGAAATGAATTTGTCATCAAAACGTTTTCGACAAATTTCTCGCTTTCCTCTATAATGAGTGAAGCTCATTATTTTGACTCGAAGGAGACCGATATGAATTCTAGAACACATGCTCGCAGACAGCGCACAGGTCCGTCTGCGTTTTATAAGATATTTAGTGCCCTCGTGCTGATTGCGATTATTGCTGGATCTAGCATTTACGGTACAGCGTTTTACAAAGCCCACAATATGTTGTCAGGTACCCAAGTCACATTAGAGGATGACCCGACGGTTGAGCCGACTCGTTATGATAAAGAAGATACGGAGACGTTCTTGGTTTTAGGGACAGACCTTTCGCCACAGAAGAAAGCGCGTGGCGAGTTTGGACGATCGGACGTTATGATTGTCGTCATTTTAAACAAGAAAGAAAAGCAGACGACGATGCTCAGTATCCCGCGTGACTCGTATGTCAATATTGACTACACGGGATATAACATTCCTTATGGCAAGACGGGACTTGACCAAGATAAGATCACACACGCTTACTACTTTGGTTCGATGGATGAATCGAATCCAAACAACGGGATGCGGATGGCGACGAACACGATCGAAGATTTAGTCGGTGTTGAAATCGACCATGTCGTCTCGCTCAACTTCCAAGGGTTCGTTGATTTCATTGATGCTGTAGGTGGAGTTGAGATTGATGTTCCGTTCTCATCACAACAAAACAGTTACGATGCGTCACGTGAGACAGTTCAAATCGAACAAGGACTTCAACAGCTTTCTGGTGAAGAGGCACTTGCCTACGTTCGAAATCGATACGATGATCCACGTGGGGACATCGGTCGTGGACAACGCCAGATGGAAGTCATCAATGCCGTGCTCGAACAATCACTCGGCACTTCACTCCTAAACAATTACGATAAGGTCTTGAAAGCCGTCGGCGACAACATGCAGACGACACTTGGCCCGAATGACTATATGCGTTTAATTGAAGATGTTGGCGCGCTTCACAATACGGTGCAATATCAATTGACTGGAGAAGGTGCCCGGGCAGATGACGGACACTTCTACTATTTCTTGAACGAACCGCTTCTTGAAGAAGTACGCTATCGTGTACAACAAGCGGACGCCGGTAATCGTGTCGAGCCGATGTCCGATACAGAACTCGAGTCGTATACGTTAGACCCGAGCGGGGTAACGTACGAAGCTCAATAAAAAAAGTTTGCCCTCGGGCAAACTTTTTTTATATGCGGTCCATGGCGACGGTCAAGGAGTATGAATCTCCGCGAAAGAGTGAACGACTATACTCGAACATGTCACCGTTCTCGAGATAAGTTCGCTGGTCAATCAGCAATACCGGTGCGTTCGGAGAAATAGTGAGGAGCTTGGCTTCTTCTGGACCGGCGCTCCGGGCTTCGAGTGTTTGTGTTGCATTTTTCAGGCGTAAGCCATGCTGTTCGGCATAAGCATAAATCGATCCCGTCGCGTCATCTTGTGTCAGGTCAGGCAATAAATGAACGGGAATATAGGCGGTTTCGAGCGCAAGTGGGTGATCATCGGCGAGTCGTAGCCGTTTCATTTCATAAACCGGTGTTTGATTTGGGATGCTTAGTTGCTGCGCGATGCGATCCGTTGCCGGAATGACCTCGTATGACAAGAGACGGCTGAGCGGTCGCATGCCTCGATGTTTGATTTCCTCGGAAAAACTCGTCAGTCCCGATAACGTCATCGCAATCTTCTGACTCGCGACGAACGTGCCTCTTCCTTTTTGACGGCTCAAGTAACCGGCGTTGACGAGGTTCATGATGGCTTGACGAATCGTCATCCGACTGACGTGAAATTGCTCGGAAAATTCACGCTCTGAAGGCAAGGTGTCTCCTGGTTTTAACAATCCGTCATCAATTTGTTGCTTTAAGTACGCTTCAATTTGATAATAAATAGGTAACGGAGATTGTTTATCGATTTCTAACATATCATTTCGCTCCTGACTGAGAAGATGTATGTTTCATTATAGACGAAATTAAACTAGTTGTCTGAACAGATTATAGAGAGAAGGTGGAGGACAAGATGGAACCATATACAGCAAGTACAGTCGTGACCTCAATAAAGGAAGACGGCAACGGTCATTGGCACACACTCGAGAACAGCCCGTTTTATGCGGAAGGTGGGGGACAACCGGCTGACCGTGGATGGATTGGGACGCATCCTGTACTGGACGTACAAATCAAGGACGGGGAAGTATGGCATCTCTTGTCAGAATCATTACCAGCGGGCACGACGATAGAGGTTCGAATCGATGAGGACGTCAGACGGGATCATTCCATCCAGCATACTGCTCAACATGTGATAACGGCGATTTTGGAAGACCGTCATGGCATTCGGACGCTCAGCTTTGGAATCGGAGAGACCGATTCATCTATTGAGATTGAAACGGCAACGATGGACTGGGTGCACGTTGAGGCACTTGAACAAGAAATGCAACAAGTCATCTTTGAAAACCGTCCGATTCGTGTCTATGAAATCCCAAAAGAAGAAGTAGACCGGGCGCGCTTACGGAAAGAGACGGACCGAACGGGGATGATTCGCATCGTCGAAATCGAAGGTCTAGATTACAATGCATGTGGTGGTACTCATGTGGAGACAACGGGACAACTCGGTACCATCCATGTGACGGCGATGAAGAAAGTGAGGGGGAATCTCCGCTTGACGTATGTGGCGGGAAGTCGAGCGATCAAGGCGACTCAACAAGCGCGAGCAGCGTTGCGGACGATTCACCATACATTCTCGACAACGAATGAATCCGTGGCAGCCCGTGTAATCGAAGAACATACGATTCGTTTGGAACGTGAAAAAGAAATCAAAACGCTCGAAGAACGGATTGCCAAAGCGAAAGTGGAGGCCGTGTTGAAAGAAGATAACTATGTGGCCTTACATGTCGGGAGAACAGAAGCGGAAACGTTGACGACCGCCATCATCGAACGAATCGCAGCAACAGGACGAATTGCCGTTGGCGCTAACTATGGAACGCAGAAATTGTTCGTCATGCATGACGGGACACAGGATATCGCCGTCGGCACATTCTTGAAAGCGGCGCTCCAAGAGATGAAAATCGGGCGTGGCGGTGGAAGCCATAAGCAGGCCCAAGCGCGTTTCACATCCGTAGCGGAACTAGAAAAGGGAATCGAAGAAATCGTGAAACGATTGCAGGAAGGAGTTTTACCATGTTGATCATTCAATCGGGAAACGAAGCAGCGTTGATTGAACAGGCCAAACAAGTGCGGGAGATCGTATTCGTTCAGGAACAAGGAATCGATGCGAGTTTAGAATACGATGATTTAGACGATATGTGTACACATGTGGTCGGGCTCCTTGACTCCGAACCTGTGACGACAGCGCGTCTTCGTCCAGTCGACTCGACTGTCGGAAAAGTGGAGCGAGTGGCGACGATTCAATCGGCCCGGGGCCATGGATATGGGAAAGACATTATGATTGAAGTTGAACGTGTCGCGAAACGTCAAGGGTTGGTTGAACTACGATTGGGTGCACAACTGACGGCGCTTCCGTTTTATGAAAAGCTCGGGTACGAGGCGTTCGGAGATGAGTTTTTGGATGCCAATATCCCGCACCGCATGATGCGAAAAACATGGTAATCTTTTTTTGAAATATCCCATTTTTCTAAAAAAAGGTTGGCAAGAAGATTTCGTTTTGTTATAACTAATACTAACAACTGACAGATAGAGGTTGCGAATGACATGAGTAAGCTTGGTTGAAACGGACGCACTCCGGACCGAGCCGAAAGGGGAAATTCGCCGAAGTCGACGTTCACGTGCGTGTGAATGAAGGCTGGGGTAGTCGTGAATAACGCCTACACTGCCATGGTCAACTACCATGGAGCGCTATCTACGGAACGATTCTTTAATCGTTTTTCAACTGCGCGTACAAGCGGCAGACCGTAGGGAGAGTGCTTCCTACCGGTCTGCCGCTTTTTCTGTTGGTGGACATCTTGAAAGTGGGGAACTTGATGACAACCGTACTGAAATTTGGTGGCAGCTCCGTTGCCACAATCGAACAAATACAAGCCATTTCGGACTATTTACAGACACGTGTGGCGACCGGTGAAAAATTGGTCGTCGTCGTATCGGCGATGGGCAAAACGACAGATTCGCTCTTGTCGCTCGCCAAACAAATCACGGATCGCCCGATGATTCGCGAACTCGACCGGCTACTCGCCGTTGGAGAAGAACAGACCATCAGCCTACTCAGTATCGCCTTGAACTCGCGAGGCGTACCGGCCATCTCATTAACAGGACAGCAAGCCGGGATTGATACGATGGGCATTCATACGAAGAGCAAAATCAAAGCGATTCGGAAAGAAGTGTTACACGAGAAGTTGCGTCAATACGACGTCCTGATTGTCGCCGGATTCCAAGGCGTGAATGAAGCGGGAGACGTCACGACCCTTGGGCGTGGCGGTTCGGACACGACAGCCGTCGCACTGGCGGCCGTCCTCAGTCAGCGTTGTGAAATTTATACGGACGTCGCGGGTGTATATACGACGGACCCACGAATCCATCCGACGGCGAAACGGCTTGATACGGTCTCCTATGACGAGATGATGGAGATGAGTGCACTCGGTTCAAAAGTGATGGAGATGCGAAGCGTGGAGCTCGCAAAGAAATATGACGTCAATATTTTTGTTGGGAAGACGCTTTCGAGCGAAGGAGGAACATGGATCATGGATACGACGCAAGCGATGGAACAGAAAGCAGTCACGAGTGTGAGTGTCGTCAAGAACGTACTCAGTGTCTCAATCAAACATATTCCGCATACGGCGGCGGGAGTCGCAGACATTTTTGAACGATTGTCAGAGCGACACGTCAACATCGATATGATTTCACAGACGGCATTCGACGGCGAAGTGTTTCTCTCGTTCACATGTCCGCTCGATGAAGAGGCGTTTTTAGAAGAGGCGCTCGCGGAGTTGACAGCGACCTTGCCTCAAATCAAAATCGATCGTCATACGGAACATGCAAAAATTTCTGTCGTCGGAATCGGTATGCGAGACGCGACAGGGGTCGCATCAGAGCTCTTTGCGACATTCCGTGAGATGGGGATTCCATTCTATCAAGTCACGACGTCTGAAATCAGTATTTCCTATACGATTCAAGAACAAGACGTAGAAGCGGCAGTCGCAGCCATTGCGGCCCGGTTCCACTTATAAGGGGGGAGCATAATGTATAACGTAGCAGTCGTCGGTGCGACAGGTGCCGTCGGACAAAAAATGATTGACGTCTTAACAGAATATGAATTTCCAATCAGCGAGTTGAGACTCTATGCTTCAGCCCGCTCGGCAGGAAAGACGGTCGAGGTGAATGGGCAATCGATCGTGATTCGTGAATTGACCGATGCGATTTATGCGGACCCAATCGATATCGCACTCTTCTCTGCAGGTGGGAGCATCAGTGAACAATATGCCCCTCGGTTGAGTGAGCAAGGAGTCATTGTCATCGATAATTCAAGTGCATTCCGAATGCAAGAAGGAATTCCACTCATCGTACCGGAAGTGAACCGAGTCGAACTCAGTCCGGAGAGAACGCTCATCGCGAACCCGAACTGTTCCACGATTCAATCGGTCGTGGCGCTCGCGCCTCTAGCGGAAGTATACGGACTGACACGCGTCGCGTACACATCTTATCAAGCGGTATCGGGATCGGGTCAAAAAGGGATCGATGACCTCGAGCGCGGTGCGCGCGGAGAGGAACCGACGAATTATCCGTATCCGATTTATGATAACGTGTTGCCGCACATCGATGTGTTTCAAGAAAATGGCTACACGAAAGAAGAACAGAAGATGATGGATGAGACACGTAAGATTTTAAATGCGCCAAACCTCGGGGTGACGGCCACTTGTGTCCGGGTGCCGGTGCGAAACAGTCATGCGGTCTCAATCACGGTGTCGCTCGAGCGAGATGCGACGGTCGCAGAACTGAAAGCAGTCCTTGCCGATGCACCAGGGGTCGTGTTAATGGACAATCCATCCGAATTGACATATCCGACACCGCTCGATGCGAACGGGACGGATGAGGTGTATGTCGGACGAATTCGCCGAGACGATTCACAACCCAATACGTTCCATCTTTGGTGCGTTGCAGATAACGTCCGAAAAGGGGCGGCAGCGAATGCCGTTCAAATCGCACAATGTATGATTAGTCAAACAGCGACGAAATAAGGAGGAGATGACATGTTCACAGGAGTGGCGACAGCACTAGCTACCCCATTTCAAGAAAATGGGCAGTTGAATCTAGAAGCATGGGCGGCATTAATTGAAGACCAAATCCAAGAAGGTGTGACGGGTCTCATCATCGGTGGGACGACCGGCGAAGGGATGACAATCACTGATGACGAGTTTGAGACATTGCTCGTTCGAGCGGTGGAGGTCGCAAACGGTCGAGCCGTGATCATCGCGGGGACCGGTTCGAACAATACAGCAGTCAGTATCGAGAAAACGAAACGGGCCGCCGAACTTGGTGCGGAGATGGCGATGGTCGTCACACCGTACTATAACAAGTCGACACAGGTCGGGCTGATTGCTCACTTTACTGCGATTGCGGATGCGTCACCGATTCCGCTCATGCTCTACAATGTTCCTTCACGGACGGGTGTCGCCTTGGCACCGGAAACGGTCGGTGAGCTCGCGGAACATCCGCGCATCACGGCCTTGAAAGAAGCGAGTGGGGATATCTCGGTCATGGCGCAGATGATGGCCCATATTCCGGAAGGGTTCACCGTTTACTGTGGAAATGACGATCAAATCTTGCCGTACATGGCTTGGGGCGCACAAGGGGTCGTCTCCGTTTTATCAAACGTCTATCCGGGAGCGACGGTCGCGTTGGCAGACGCCCTATTGGCGGGTGATTTGCAGACAGCACGTACGTGGCAAATTCGTTTACTCCCAGTCATCGATGAACTTTTCGCAGAAGTGAATCCCATTCCGGTGAAGGCAGCGCTTCAAGCGCGAGGATTTGAAGTCGGTGCGCCACGTCTGCCGCTCGTTCCAATGAGCGCGACAGCTGAGGCGAAATTACTATCGGCGATGGAACAATTCAATGAGGTGAGACAATGAATGTTCTCATCCATGGGTTTGGCGCAATGGGACGCATTGTCGAAGAGGTCGCTCATGCGCAAGGTGTAAACGTAACGGCAATCGTCTCACCGGGAAGTGACGAGCACACGGCGACTCTGAATGAGGTGGACGTACCCGTCGATGTCGTGATCGACTTTTCGAACCCGGCGTTACTCCCTGATTTACTCGCGTTCGGACGGGAGCGCAATATTCCGCTCGTCATTGCGACGACGGGCTTCACACCGGAAGAATTGGCCGAGATCGAGACGGCTTCACAAGAGATCCCAATCTTTCAGTCTTATAACACCTCATATGGGATTGCACTGTTGAAACAGTTGCTCGACCAACTTGTCCCGCTCACTCTCGGATATGATATTGAAGTGATTGAGGCACATCATCGGAAGAAAGTGGACGCACCAAGCGGGACGGCAGAATTATTGGCACGTGCCATCGAAGCGAAGCGTGACGTGACACCGATTTACGAACGAACGTCACGTCGGGAAGCGCGTGCTACCGAAGAGTTGGGCATGCATTCCATTCGGGGTGGCACGATCTTCGGTGAGCATACCGTGCTCTTCGCCGGAGATGATGAAATGATTGAATTGAAACATACTGCGTTATCGAAACGCGTCTTTGCAAACGGGGCCCTTGCCGCTGCGGCAACGATCATCGATCGCCCGGCAGGACTTTATAATCTATCGAACTTATACGAGGAGGCTACTCATGTTACTCACAAACGCTTATGAAATCGCACAATATATTAAAGATGCTAAGAAGGAAACACCAGTTAAGCTTTACGTCAACGGTCAATTGGCGGGTCTTGAAATCGAGGAAGCGAAAGCATTCGGAACGGATGAGTCGAAACTGTTTTTGACGACGGCAGAACGCGCTGCGGCATTCTTAGAAGTCAATGCATCGGTCATCACAGATTCTCATCTTGAATATGATCGTCGCAACAGTGCTGTACCGATGCTCGATACGACACAACTCAATGCCCGAATTGAACCAGGCTCGTTCATCCGAGATCACGTTCAAATCGGCAACAACGCGGTCGTCATGATGGGAGCTGTCGTCAACATCGGAGCTGTCATCGGAGATGGTTCGATGGTCGACATGAACGCTGTCATCGGAGCACGCGGAACGCTCGGGAAGAACGTTCACCTTGGCGCAGGTGCCGTGGTCGCAGGGGTTCTTGAGCCACCTTCAAAAGATCCGGTCATCATCGAGGATGGTGTCATGATTGGGGCGAACGCAGTCATCTTAGAGGGCGTTCGCGTCGGTGAAAACGCAGTTGTCGCGGCAGGAAGTGTCGTCACACAAGATGTCCCTCCAGGTGTTGTCGTTGCGGGAACACCTGCACGAATCATCAAACAGAAAGATGAAAAAACTTCTGAAAAAACGCAACTTGTTGATGACTTACGCTCTCTCTAACGTATAATAGACAGAAAATATAAAAAATGAGGAATGGGAGAGTTGCATTATGGAACAGTATGGACAATGGATGTGGAAAGACGGGGCTTGGATTGAGCCGACTGACGCAAACACGAGTATCATGACACACGCGATTCATTACGGAAGCGGGTTCTTTGAAGGGATTCGCGCGTATCACACGGAGGAAGGTCCTGCCATCTTCCGATTACGTGAACACTTGGAGCGACTTGTTCGCTCGTGTGCATACTACCACGTCACGCTACCGTATACGGTAGATGAACTCGAACAAGCCACGATGGAATTGATTGAGCGAAACGGATTTGAAGCATGCTACATCCGTCCGTTCGTCTTCCTTGGAACACCATGGCAAGCACTTATGCCGACTGCTGAGACGAAGGTACATGTTGCCATCTCGTGTTGGCCGCTCGGTGAATATTTCAATAAGACGGTCGGGATTCGAGCGAAAGTGGCCTCGTATCGCCGCGTGTCTTCTACAATGATGCCAATGCAAGCGAAAGCGGCATCGAACTATATGAACTCACAGCTATTAAAAGGAGAGGCGCTCCGTGACGGATTCGACGAAGCGATTGCCCTTGATATGAACGGAAACGTCAGTGAGGCGAGTGTCGCGAACATCTTCCTCGTGAAAGGAAAAACGATTACGACACCGTCCCTTGACTGTTCTGTACTCGATGGCATCACACGTCAAACGGTGATGCAATTGGCTCGCGAGGCCGGTTATGAAATCGTCGAGCGCCATATCGGACGCGATGAGCTCTATGTGGCTGATGAAATCTTCTTAACGGGAACGGCAGCCGAGGTGACGAGCGTCATCGAGGTCGACCATATCTCGATTGGTGGAGGTGTCCAGACGGTTGCGACAGAAATGTTGACACGCTATCGTGAAGCCGTAACAGGACAGCTTCCGGAACACCGCGATTGGATCACGTTCGTGAAATCAGCAGTAACAGAGTAAAGGAGTTTTGCACGATGGGAGTCACAATTGACTTGAATGCGATTCGCGAAAACAAACGCCGGATTGAAGCGCTCGGGCGCCCCGTGTTTGCGGTCGTGAAAAACAATGCCTATAACCTAGGAATGGAGCCAGTTGTGACGACTTTGTATGATGAAGGAGTCCGTCACTTCATGGTGACCACGTTAGAAGAAGCGATTGAAGTGCGAGCGCATGCAGAGTCGGCTCGCGTCCTCGTCATGAATCCGATATACACGTGGGAACACGTGCATACCCATGAATTTGACGTCGCAATCGGCTCGTATGAATGGCTCGTTTCACAGCGTGAGCATCTCGATGGCGTTCGCCTTCATTTGAAATTGGACGTCGGCATGAACCGATTCGGTGCCAAAACGTTTGAAGAAGCGCTACAGATCGTTGCCTTCTGCCAAAATGAAGGATTGAACCTTGTCGGACTATGTACACATTTTCCGCTCGCGGATGCGGACAATGCCGAAGTCGAGCATAGCGTCCAAGTCGAACGCTTTGCCGACTGGTCGACACGTTTGATGGAACGTCATACGTTTGAACTGATCCATGCGGCAAATAGTGCGGCCACGCTTCAAGACGACTCGCGCTTGCACCATTGCACACATGTGCGTGTCGGTATTTTCTTATACGGTTATTCATCGGTGGAGCCGGTTGAGTGGCTCGTACCTGCGTTTTATTGGGAGACAGAAGTGGTTGCCGTCCACGACATCGAAGCGGGGGCTCATGTCGGGTATGGAACGGGATATACCGCGGAATCGAAAGAACGGATTGCTGTCTTACCTGTCGGATATGGGGATGGATTGATGCGGGCGAGACGTCACTTGCCTGTTCACATCGAGGGGAAAGCATACCCGTTCATCAGTAACATCTTTATGAGCCATAGCTTCATCAAAGTCGACGAAGACGTACAAATCGGCGACCGCGTCACATTATATGGAATCGAGACGAAAATCGATGACGTGACACGTGTTGGCTATGCCAACAACTCAGAACAGCTCTGTGCCCGTTCGTGGCGTGTCCCACATCGCTTTGAAGGAGGAATTGTATGTACACCACCAATCAATCAGAATGTTTGATCGAAGGCGTGTCCGTCCGTGAACTTCAAGCGACGTACGGGACACCTTTATACATCATGAGTGAGCCAGAACTAGAGCGTCGCCTTAGAATTGTCCAGAATGCGTTTCTAGATAAGTATCCGAACACGTATGCGTTATACGCGTCAAAAGCATTATCGATTGCGGCCGTTTATGAAAAAGTGATGGCCGCAGGGTTAAGTGTCGATGTCGTCTCAAGGGGTGAGATGTACGTGGCACTGCATGCCGGGGTACCGGCGGAGCGCATTCATGTCCATGGGTCGAACAAGACGATTCTTGACATCACGTATGCTCTCGAACAGGGGATTACACACTTTACCATCGACAATATGCGGGAGATCAGCCTCTTGTCAGGACTTGCGGCTGAATACAATCGCGAAGTCGATGTGCTTCTCCGCATTGTGCCTCAAGTTGTCGGGGGTGCCCATGCGGCGATTCAAACGGGTGGGGTTGATACAAAATTCGGTTTCCCGACGCATGACGACACGTATTTAGACGCGATTCGTGCAACGTTAGAAGCCGAGCACTTACAGTTGAAGGGAATCCATTGTCACGTCGGTTCTCAAATTCAAGATCCGACCCTCTTCATCAACACGGTGAAGACGATGGTGCGCTTCATGGATACGATTCGTCAGGAAACCGGCTATACGACGGACGTCTTGAACATCGGCGGGGGATTCGGCGTCGCTTACTTGGATGAAGACGAATATCTCGATTTTGCCCAGACGATGGAGCAAGTCATGGAGACGTTGGTCGAGGAGGTCGAGGCACGTGAATTGCCACTTCCGAAAATCGGGATTGAGCCGGGACGTTGGCTCGTCGCCAATGCGGGTGCCACGCTTTATGAGGTGGGGACCGTCAAAGAAGTGAGTGGCGTTCGTACATTCGTGTCTGTCGATGGCGGGATGACGGACAATATCCGTCCGGCATTGTATGACGCGGAGTATGAGGTCGTGGCAGCGACTCGGATGAATGAAGAGAAAACGCTCGAGGCAAAAATAGTCGGAGCGTGCTGTGAGTCGGGAGACATCATCTCGAACCGCTCATTGATCCCCCCTGTCACACCAGGTGATTTATTACTTGTCAAAGCAACAGGAGCGTACAATTTCTCCATGGCGAGCAACTATAACCAGATGCTTCGTCCAGCTGTTGTCTTCGTGAAGGACGGGGCACATCGACTTGTCGTTCGTCGCCAAACGTTTGAAGACTTGGTGGCATGTGAGGTCATTGGACAATCAACGTAAGACTGCAGAGCAATCTGTAGTCTTTTTTTGATTTTGAAATGAGAATGTTTTTCAATTATGATAGAGAAGAGAAAAAAAGGGGAAGTGACGGTCATGACAAAGACAGCAGCACAAAAGTTAATTGAAGAAAGACGTACGGTCCGTATGTTCAAAGAAGAACCAATCGATACGAAAGTGCTCTATGAAGTGTTGCAATCGGCACATCATGCACCATTTCACAATAAAGTCGAACCATGGAACGTGTATGTGTTCAATGGGGATGGGAAGCAAGTGTTACTCGATGCGCTCGAACCAGCCTTCTCGGAGGCGTCAGAAGGGCAACGCGAAAAGGTGACGGGACGGATTTTAAATGCGGCAACCTGTATGTATGTGACGGCAAAACATTTTGAAACGGACAAAGGGAATCGTGACGCGTTACTCGCGACGGCGACATTCATTCAAAATGTTCAGCTGCTCTTAAGTGAACGTAAGATCGGAATGGTCTGGCGGACGGGTGGACTGTTTGATGATGCACGGTTGAAGGAAATGATTGGGGCGGAAGGGGAGACGTTTATCGGTCTCCTGCAAATCGGGAAATATGACACAGAAGATATCCCTACACCGAAAGCGCGACAACCGATTGATTCGCATCTCATCATGTTTGAATAATAAAAAGCGAGCGATGGGGAATCCCTTCGCTCGCTTGATCTATATATCGGTCAGTTATCGCTTTAATTTTGTTGCGAGCCAATCTTGAATCACAGTCGTTGGAATCATCCAGTCGTTCCTCCATTTTTAGAATCTTCTTCTCTACTATTATCCAAATGCATACGTTCCCAAACCTCTCGATGTGCGCCATGAAGGGCATCATCGAATGAATCATCGATATGAAGGCCATAACTTGGATTGATGGACGAGGCATACAGGTCTAGCATGAGTTGATCATGGTTCGGATACATAGAGTGGGCTCCTTTCAATACATCAGCTTGGCTACAACTTCAGTATACAAAGGAACTATGTAGAAAATTCGAGAGAAACGTTAACATTTTATGAATCTTGTAAACGCTTTCACAATTGTTGAATTTCGCGAACTGGAACGCACGACTGCTTATATTGTTCGGCACGCTTGGCATATTTCTTTACCGTTCTCTCCATGATAAAACGATCTTCATCGTTTAATGGACGAACGACTTTTGCTGGGACGCCCATGACCATCACCCCTTCAGGAATTTGCATGTTTGGTGTGACGAGCGCACCGGCAGCGACAAAGGACCCTTTTCCAATCTTCGCCCCATCGAGTACGGTAGCGTGCATGCCAATCAAGCAATCTTCTTCAATCTCACAGCCGTGAATCATCGCCATGTGGCCAATCGAGACACGGTCATGAATGATTGTCGGTGAGCCTTCATATTGATGAATCATCGAACCATCCTGAATGTTGACGTATGAACCGATTTGAATGGGTCCTTCGTCTCCACGGATGATGGTATTGAACCATACTCCCGAGTGAGCACCGATGGTCACGTCTCCAATCACGTGTGCCCCTGGTGCAAGATAAGTCGTCGGATCGACTTTTGGTGTCAACTCTCCTAATTTGTATTGCATCGTTGTAACCCCTTTCAGAAAGATATGTTATCATTGTCGCACAACTTGAAAAAGAAATTGCAACGAAAAGAATATTCTTGGTAAGATAGTTAAAATACATTGAATAAGGAGATCAAGAGATGGAGAAACAACATTTGATTGACATCGCCGCAAAGAAAAAGAAAGCGGCCGTCGTCTTTAAAGACGTCGCAGTGATTGACGTGTACAGTCGTGAGACGATTCGTACAGACGTCGCCATCGACGCAGGATATATCGTGGCTATTGGGGAAGGGTACGATGGAGAGGTCGAGTATCACGATCCGACGTGGACGCTTGCGCCGTCCTTTATCGATTCGCACGTCCATATCGAGTCATCGATGGTCCCCCCGCATGAATTTGCGAAAGCAGTCTTACCACTTGGTGTCACAACGGTGATTGCTGACCCTCATGAGATTGCGAATGTGAACGGAGCACTCGGGATTGAGTACATGTTAGCAGATGCGAAAGGACTTCCACTCGACGTTCGGATGATGCTTCCGAGTTGTGTACCAGCGACACCGTTCGAACATGCGGGCGCAAAACTGTATGCAGAAGATTTGGTACCGTTTTTAGGAGATCCAGGGGTGCATGGCCTAGGTGAAGTCATGGACTATCCATCAGTTGAAGCTGGAAGTGAAGACATGCTTCAAAAGATCGCGCAGACGGAACAAGCGGGTAAAGTCGTGGATGGACATGCTTCAGGTCTCAACCCCGATCAATTGAATGTATATCGCTCAGCAGGAATCATGACGGATCATGAATGTACGACTGCGGAAGAGGCGATTGAACGAGTGCGACGTGGATTCTACGTTCAAATTCGGGAAGGGTCCGTTGCTCGAAACGTGGAGAAGGTGAGCCTAGCCGTTACGGAAAGCAATGCCCACCGCTTCCTTTTCTGTACGGATGATAAGCATTTGGATGACTTGGTCGCGGAAGGTGGAATCGACTACAACATCCGTACCGCCATCAAGCAAGGGGTTAAGCCGGAAACGGCCTATGCCATCGCAAGTCTACATGCCGCAGAGGCCTATGGATTAAAAGAGGTCGGGGCGATCGCACCTGGTAAGAAGGCGAACTTCGTTATCTTGTCAGACGTCGAATCGGTAAAAATCGAACAAGTCTATGTGAATGGTACGCTCGTCGCGGAGAAGGGGAATGCGACGTTTGAATCGGAAGGAATTGAAGTGCCAAAACCGATGAAAGGTGAGCTCGCTTTACCCGAATTGACCGCCGAGTCGTTCCGACTTGCCGCAAGTGAAGAAGAAATCGATGTCATTCAAGTGCTTCCGAACAGCTTGTTGACGAAACGACAGCGTCTCACGTTCCAACCAGACGCATCAGGCGCAGATTTATTGCAGGATATCGCGACGCTTGCCGTCATCGAACGCCATCACGGGACAGGCCATATGGCTCTTGCCCCGGTAACGGGATTCGGCTTGAAACGAGGTGCCCTAGCAGCCACGGTTGCCCATGACAGCCATAACTTGGTCGTCGCCGGGGTCAGCCCGGAAGACATGTTGCTCGCGGCGAAAACGCTTGAAAAAGTAGGGGGAGGGGTCGTCGCCGTATCGGAAGGAGAAGTGCTTGCTGTCCTTCCGCTCGAGATTGGTGGACTGATGACGAAGCGACCATATCGTGAAGTGGCAGAGATTCTGGAACAGCTCAATGATGCGCTAGATGTCGTGGGAGCCCATCGTCATTTCAATCCGTATTTGACGATGTCCTTCCTCGCCTTACCGGTCATTCCTGACTTGAAATTGACCGATATGGGATTGTTCGACGTGACCACGTTCTCATTCATCAACGCTTGACTCGGTCTAACGTATGATTTTTGTTAAGAACCGCCGATAACGATTGAATGCGTGACGGGAAGTTGGTATAGTTACGTCAAGTTTCATCGGGTCAACATTGAAAGGGGGGATATTACAGATGGAACAAGTTGCTTACAATCGGTCGTATGATGAACATGAGGAATTGATCAATTCTGTATATCGTGCTTTCAAGGACCGATGCGAAGAACTACCAGAAGAAACTCAGACAAAACGTCGTTTACGACGACTCATTTTCTCTACGATTAAAGAACAGACGAAGTCTCACGCTGACCGATTCGTGTTGTATCACTTCTTCAACGACTTCTTTAAAGCGGTGGAAACGAATGACCAAGAAGCACTCGCTGTCTTGAAGCGAATCATTCGTGATGAAAAAAACTATTGATATGTGACACCAACCTGTGATAATTTAGACGTAACTTTAAATGAATATTCGTGCTATCGATGAGGTAGAGGTGCGATGCTGATGAGTAAGTAGTCGGAGGATGACAACGATGAGGACTACAAAAAGGCAGGATCGCCGAAGTGCAACACCATGTCCGTGGGGTTGTGCTGGGCTGACGGGAAATACCCGTCGGACTGCCATACATATTTACGTATGGAGCGCTCCAAGTCGGCTAAGAAAGACGGAACATCCAGCGAGGGTGTCGGCTTTGTTGCCGATGCCCTCGCTTTGCGTTTTTTTAAGCATAGGGGGGCCTCATCCTAATAAAAAAGGAGGAATTCAGCATGGTAGATTATTCAACATCGGTACTCTCACTCGTACCGGCATTACTTGCAATTATTATGGCAATCACAACACGAAAGGTCATCCCATCACTCGGTGTCGGGATCATCGCAGGAGTCCTTCTCTTGCATAACTTCAATCCAATTGATTCGATTCAATATTTGTGGTCGAACATCATCGCTTTATTCTGGGCGGATGGAGCCATCAACGAATGGAACGTCTTGTTGATTGCGTTCTTGCTCCTTCTCGGGATTTTATCGTCAATCATTCAAACATCAGGTGGCGCACGCGCATTTGGTGAATGGGCTGCGTCGAACGTCAAGACAGCACGCGGTGCACGTCTCGTCTCATTCGGACTTGGTATTTTGATTTTTATCGATGACTACTTCAATAGCTTGGCGGTCGGAAACATCAGTCGTCCACTCACAGACCGTAAAAACATCTCACGTGCAAAGTTGGCTTACATGATTGACTCAACGGCAGCACCTGTCTGTGTCATCAGCCCGCTTTCAAGTTGGGGTGCATATATCATCGCCATCATCGCAGGTATTTTGGCAAAATACTCGATTGACAGCTATTCGTCATTCTCTGCATTCATTCAAATCATCCCAATGAACTTCTATGCCGTCTTCGCACTACTCTTGACAGCATATGTGGCATTCACTGGACTTGCCATCGGACCGATGCGCACGCACGAACTTCGTGCCCTCCAAGGGGAGTTGTATGATTCGGCAAAAGGAAAGCCGATGGGAATGAGCGAAGATTTACACGAGCACGAAGGTGGAAAAGTACGTGATTTGATCGTACCAATTATCACGCTTATCATCGCGACAGTGTCAGCGATGCTTTACACGGGTGGTCAAGCGCTCGCGGCTGACGGTCAAGACTTCTCGTTGATTGGAGCCTTCGAATCGACAGACGTGACACGCTCACTCGTTGCGGGTGTTGTCATCAGTTTGATTGTCGCATTCTTGCTTCTCATTGGTCGTAAAATCCCAACACGTGACTATGGAAAAGCGGCATGGGAAGGCGTTCGTGCCATGTGGCCGGCTGTCTTGATTCTCTTGTTTGCTTGGACAATCATTGCGGTCATCAGCGACATGAAGACTGGTGAATACTTGGCGAGCTTCGTGACAGATACAATCGCTGCATCTTACTTGCCACTCCTTCTCTTCTTGATTGCCGGAATCATGGCATTCTCGACAGGAACGAGTTGGGGAACATTTGGTTTGATGCTTCCGATCGGTGCCGACTTGATCATGGCTGTTGAACCGGAACTCCTTCTCGCGTCACTTGCGGCTGTATTGGCCGGTGCGGTGTTTGGTGACCACTGTTCACCAATTTCCGATACAACGATTCTCAGCTCAACAGGAGCGGGCTCGCACCACATCGACCACGTGGTGACACAATTGCCGTATGCTATTCTTGCAGCGGTCGTGTCAGCGATCGGTTACTTGGTGCTCGGGATTACAGCATCGATTTGGATCGGATTCTTCGCTGCATTGATTTCGTTTATCGTATTGGTAGGAATCGCAGAAGTGATTTCAAAACGTGGGAAAGTACCTGCAGAACTTCGCGCAAAGCGTGAGGCGTGATATATGAAAATGACTTCCATCAAATCGATGGAAGTCATTTTTTATGTGCGGTTGTCACTGCATAAGTGAGACGGTCGAGTAGTTTACCGAGAATGAACCAAAAGGGAACTATGATGTCCAGTGATAGGCTGTGGTAATGAAGATGAATGACGTACAAAGAAAACCAAGGTGTCTCGAGCAACCAAAATGGAGGCGAAGTAGATGTGCTTGTCATCCAATCCAGATACATTCATGATGCAGATCGTGACAGCTAATAAGGTGAACCGCAGTGTCAAACTCTTTATAGAGAGACTTTCACGACAGAAAAACCTCCCTGGTCCATGTAGGAATCAAGGAGGTTACAATCATTATTTCACGTCAAGCCACTTGAAACTTGCATCGGCACCGAACGGGTGACGGTACATGTTCTCGATGTTTGAACGCTCTAAGTATGCCTCACCTTTTTGATAAATCGGAGCGATGGCAAAGTCTTCTTCGAGAAGGATGCGTTCTGCTTCTTGCATTGCTTCCCAACGTTTCATCTGATCGGCTTCTTTCTTCGCAGATTGAATCAACTGATCATATTCGTCATTCGAGTACTCCATACGGTTAAACGGTCCGTCTGTGACCCACATGTCGAGGTATGTCATCGGATCCTGATAGTCAGGGCCCCAACCAGCTGCAGAAACGTCATATTCGCCTTTCCCTTCAAGATCAAGGAAGTTTTTGAACGGTTGCTGTTTGATGTTAAGTGTCAAACCAGGCAAGTTCTTCTCAAGTTCGCCTTTGATGAACTCGTTCACTTTCTTGAACGCTTCTTCGTCACGTGAGAGGAACTCGAGTTCGATTGTTTCAACATCTAATTCTTCTAATCCTTTTTCCCACGCGGCTTTTGCTTCATCTACGTTGTAGTTGAGGAGGTCTGGATACTTCTCACGGAAGTCAGCTCCGTCTTCTGTGAACGTGAAGTCTTTCGCTACGATATAGTTCGCCGGTTGCGATCCATCTGTTAAGATGACATCTGTCACACTCTGTTTGTCGAATCCTTTCGCAAGTGCTTCACGGATGTTGACGTTTTGGAGCGCTTCGTTCTTTTGGTTGAAACGAAGGAAGTTGATTCGAGCATCGGCACGCGTTTTGAACTCGTCGCTGTCTTCGAATTGCGGAACGAATTCAGAAGAGAGGAGCGTGTAGTCCGCTTCACCCGACTCGAACAAGTTGACCCCAGTCGATACGTCTTTTACGACTTTGACGTTGATCGTGTCCATCTTGACGTTTTCAGCATCCCAATATTCAGGGTTCTTCTTGTAAACCCATCCTGCATTGTCTTGCCACTCGCTCAAGACGTAAGGTCCGTTATAGAGTGTCTTGTCGACAGATGTTGCGAACTCTTCGCCTTGCTCTTCGACGTACTCTTGTTTTTGCGGCATATACGTTGGGAATCCAGTCAAACCTAAGAAATAAGGAGCTGGTGCTTCCAATTGTACTTCAAGCGTTTTTTCGTCAATCGCTTTTGCGCCGAGGTCGTCGAGCGACATTTCACCCGCAAGGATTTTGTTCGCGTTTTTCAAGTCTTGAAGAATATAGGCATACTCTGCACCTGTTTCAGGATTGAGGGCACGTTTCCAAGAGTAAACGAAGTCTTCAGCTGTAATTGGAGAACCGTCTGACCAGTTTGCGTCACGTAACTTGAACGTGTATGTAAGTCCATCCTCAGATACTTCGACATCTTCGGCAATCCCCGGTGTCGGTTGGTTGTTCTCATCTAGACGATACAATCCTTCGAACACGTTGTTTGTCACGATGATCGATGTCGAGTCTGTTGTCAGTGTCGGATCGAGCTGCGGCAAGTCCGTCGCCGATACCATTGTGATTTCTTTTTTCGCATCGCTCGAAGATGAACCTTCTGAACTTGATGAGTCATCTCCTGTGCTACAAGCAGCCGTCGCCAATAATGCGACCCCCGATAACGCTAACCATTTTTTGTTACGCATCATACAACCTCCCGAAAATTCTGATAATTTAGAATATGTTGTAATTAAACTACATCTGACATGAATATGCAATGGAATTTTTCAAATTATCCGAAAATATAAACTTATTTAGAATGACTATTCATCAATCCTTTCAGGAAGTAGAATAGAAAAATCAACGAATGATTATACAATATTTTTGTATAGTTATTCGTACAGATAGGATAGTAGTGGAGGCGTTAACTTGAAACAACATTCAGCCGGAATCGGCTTTTTCGGTCTTGCGGCAATGGTCGTCGGGACCATGATTGGTGGAGGTGCGTTTAACCTGCCTGGTGCAATGGCACAAGGGGCGGGGGTCGGACCAGTTTTAATTGGATGGGGGATTACGGGTGTCGGCATGATTATGCTCGCCTTCGTGTTTCAGTTTTTAGCAAACACGCGACCAGAGCTAGAAGGCGGAATTTACGCCTATGCCCGTGAAGGTTTCGGGAAGTTTGTGGGATTCAACAGCGGATGGGGGTACTGGATGTCGGCTTGGATTGGGACGGTAGCCAATATCACATTGATTTTCAGTACATTGGCTTATTTTTTTCCTATATTCTCAGCAGAACACCGACTGTTTCGCTTGTTTGTGAGTGTCGTTTTGATTTGGGGCTTATTTTGGCTCATTTCACGTGGGATGCGTGAAGCGGCACTTCTCAATATCGTGACAACGATTGCGAAACTCGTCCCGATTATCTTGTTCATCGTGTTGATCCTATTCGCGTTTAAAATAGATACGTTCCAAGTCGATTTTTGGGGAGAAACAGGGTTTGTTTGGGCGGATGTGTTTCCACAAGTGAAGTCAACGATGCTCGTCACACTTTGGGCGTTTGTCGGGATCGAGGGAGCGGTCGTGTTGTCGTCGCGCGCACGTCATAAAAAAGATGTCGGTCGTGCCACGGTCATTGGTCTGATTGGAACTTTATTGATATATATGATGATTTCCATCTTCTCGTTTGGTGTCATGACACAGGAGCAACTCGCTGCGTTGCCTGAACCGTCGATGGCATATGTGTTAGAAGCGGTCGTCGGCCCGTTCGGCGCAACATTGATTAACATCGGACTGCTCGTGTCATTAACAGGCGCATTGCTCGGCTGGACGATTTTAGCGACGGAGATTTCGTACGTAGCGAGCCGAGATGGGGTGTTTCCGAAAGTATTTCACCGTTTGAATGCGAACGAGACACCGGTAAACGCGCTATTCATCACCCAAGCGTTCACTCAAGTCGTTACGGCCATCGCCTTGTTTTCAGAACAGACGTATCTCGTGCTTTCAAGCATCGCTGGAATCGCAGCACTCGTTCCTTATCTATTCTCGGCACTCTATGGATGGATGGAGGCGAAGCGGACGACGTCGCTACGGTTGATGGTCGTTTCCGGGATTGCCTCGCTATACGCCGCCTGGTTACTCTACGCTTCGGGAGTCGAGTATGTCTTGATTGCGATGATTCTATACGCACCCGGCATCTTCGTCTTTCTTTTGGCAGAACGGGAACAAGGACGACCGTTCTTGACCCGTACCCAGTCGATGATTGCCTTGATTATTCTATTATGTGCGACCTATGGCATTTATGGACTTTGGACAGCCGCGATTGCCCTATAAGAAAACTCACCGGCGTCTCAAGCGTCCGGTGAGTTTTTTGATGATCGGAGTAATTGTTCGATTACACTTGGTGAAGCAGGTCTCGCATATAAATAGCCCTGGAAAGAATCGCAATCTGTCGACTTTAAGTGTGCCAACATCTCTTCATCTTCGACTCCCTCTGCGACGACGTGGAGATTTAAACTCTTCCCAAGATGGACGATGACATCGAGGAGATGAGATTTGGACGCCATCCAATCATCGAGAAAGACTTTATCGATTTTGAGTTCATCGACCGGGAAGGACTTCAAATACTGCAAGGACGAGAAGCCTGTTCCGAAATCGTCAATCGACAGTCGATAGTTCAAGCGCTTGATTTGTTCCATGCGTTCGATGATTTCATCAGTTTGTTGCATGACAAGACTTTCCGTGATCTCCAAAATGACGTCTGCCGGGTCGAGCTGGAGTTGTTGCTTGATGTTTCGTAACGTATTCAAAAAACTGTCGCTTCGGAATTGATTAGGCGAAATGTTGATTGCCATCGAGAGCGGTTGATCGAACTCGGCTTTCCAGGCTTTCAGTTGTTTCGTTGCCTCTAAGATGACCCAGTTGTTGATGGGAACGATGAGTGCCATCTCTTCCGCGAGCGGAATGAACTCTGAAGGCGGGATTTGTCCCAGTTCGTCGTGATGCCAACGAAGGAGTGCCTCAAAACCGATGAGCCGGTCTGTGGCAAGTTCATACTTTGGTTGATACTCAAGATAAAAATGCTTTTCTTCAAGGGCTCGGTACATCGCCTTCTCAATATGGATTTGTCTCGAGAAAGCGGCATCCATATCTTTTGTCACAAATTGAATCGTACCGACGCCAATCTGTTTCCCTTTGAAGAGGGCACTTTCAGCACGTGTATACAGTTCCTCGAGTGAACTTGTCGAAGACGGATAAAATACGCATCCGATCGAAATCGATACCATGATGGAGTGATGGTAAATCCGGAACGGACGTTGCAGTTCGTGTTGCAGATGTCGGAGTACTTGGAACACTTCTTCTTTCGATTCCTCGAAGAACATGACACCGAACAGTCCGCCCGTAGGATGGAATAAAAGAGCGGATTCCGGAATAAGATGCAGTGCGCGCTCTTTGATTTGGATGAGAAGTTCGTTCCCAACGCGAGACCCGAATGACTCATTGATAATTTTGAAGCGGTCGATATCAAACAAGGCAATATGAAGGAGACCTTCTCGCTCATCGATTTGTCGAAGGATTGAGTCGTAGCGACGTAAAAACCCTTTTTTATTATAAAGTCCGGTCAACTCATTTTGATAAGCGAGGAACTGGACTTCTTTTTCAAGACGTTTCTTTTCCGACACATCAAATCCGAATGCGGTATATTGAATCACTTCATTCTTCTCACTAACAATCGGTACGACAGTCAAGTTAAGCCAACACGGCTCTGACTCATGTTGCTTACAGGAGATCGGCATCTCACCGTTCCAAATCCGATTGGTCGCAAGTGATTTTAAAACGTTACGCGAAATCCCGTCCTGTTCACTTGAATCATGAATGAGTTCGAACCATTCGCGTCCGATTAGCTGTTGCTCCGTCGCATCGAGTAGACGGCATAACGAAGGATTGATGTCTACAATCTCGCCTTTCGCATTTGTCGCCAAGTAATGCGTGGACTGTTTGATCATCTCTTGAAAATGATGAAGTAGATTGAACTGTTCTGTACTGATGAGCGGTCCAAATCCTTTTGGGAGAAACGCTAAAAAATAACCATAAATCCCTTCGAGCGAAAAAGATTGCAGGTAGGCAGTCGCATAGATGACGGAGCCATCCTTATGTTGAAACGGCGTCATCGCCGTTGTCGAGAATGGATATTGAAGGAGGAGCGGCGACCATGTTTCGAGAGCATGATCTAATTGCCGGACGACCGGCAGCGGTTGATGGAGGACTTCGTCACGTTCCCAGCCGAATAAAACTTCGGCATGCGTATTCCATAATAGGACCGTACCATCTTGAGAAATATAACAACACGGAACAGATAAAGCATCGATGAATTCATCTACTGGTAAATCACGCAATGAAGCCACATCATTTCCTCCAATCTGTCATGCTAAATGCATATTCTAATGTCAGTGTACCTGATTTTGCCAATTCAAGGAATGCTTAAGTTCGTCATTGTCAAAAGAAAGAGGGACGTCATATACTGAAAGAGTAAGATAGTTTTGAATAAGGGGGAAACAATATGTCAAAAACACATGATGTGATTGAATTGACAGAGAAGTTCGGGGCACATAACTATCATCCACTACCGATTGTCATTTCGGAGGCGAAAGGGATTTGGGTAACCGATCCTGAGGGGAATCGCTACATGGATATGTTAAGTGCATACTCTGCTGTCAATCAGGGACACTGTCATCCGAAGATCATCCAAGCGCTTAAAGATCAAGCGGATAAGATCACGTTGACGTCGCGCGCCTTTTATAACGATCAACTCGGACGTTTTTACGACAAAGTGGTAACGCTTACAAAGAAACAGATGGTGTTACCGATGAACACGGGTGCAGAAGCGGTCGAGACGGCCGTGAAGACAGCACGTCGTTGGGCATATGACGTGAAGGGCATTCCGGGACAAGCGGAAATCATCGTCTGCTCAGGAAACTTCCATGGACGGACGATGGCTGCTGTGTCGATGTCGACAGAAGCGGAATATCAGCGTGGATTCGGACCATTATTGCCAGGGTTCAAAGTTGTGCCATACGGTGATATCGACGCGTTCGAAGCGGCGATCACAGAGAATACAGCTGCGTTCATCGTTGAACCGATTCAAGGGGAAGCTGGAATCATCATTCCGCCGGCTGGTTATTTGAAGCGGGCATCTGAGCTCTGTAAAGAACATAATGTCCTCTTCGTCGCAGATGAAATTCAGTCTGGACTTGGTCGTTCTGGAAAGTGGTTTGCCATCGAGTGGGAAGACGTCACACCGGATATGTATATTCTCGGAAAAGCACTCGGAGGCGGAGTCTTCCCAATCTCATGTGTTGCAGCTGATCAGGAGATTCTTTCGGTCTTCAACCCAGGCTCGCACGGGTCGACGTTTGGTGGAAACCCGCTTGCTTCGGCTGTCTCCGTCGCGGCTCTTGAAGTGTTAGAAGAAGAAAACCTACCGGAACGTTCGCTAGAACTCGGGACGTACTTCATGGATCGCTTGAAGTCGATCGACAATCCGATGATTCGTGACGTTCGCGGACGTGGACTCTTTATCGGCATTGAGTTGACGGAGTCGGCTCGTCCTTATTGTGAGGCGCTAAAAGAGCGGGGACTTCTCTGTAAAGAAACACATGAAACCGTGATTCGATTGGCACCACCGCTTGTGATCACGAAAGAAGAACTCGACCAAGCATTCGAAGCAATCGAAGCCGTATTGGCTCCCGCAGCTATTTCGTAAGAAGCGTCAGCTTGGTATAATGAAGTCAGTTCAATCGACACCTGCCTAGCAGGTGTCTTTTTCGTGGAGGAGGAGTTGAATGATTTACGTATATGTCGGATTGGCAGGGGCGGTCGGTGCTTTGGCACGCTATGGCCTTGGTATGATGATCGATTCGATTGGACCGAGCGCATTCCCGGTTTCGACATTGCTCATCAATCTCAGCGGTAGTTTTTTGTTAGGGTGGTTGACTCACATGTTTCTTCGAACGGGTAAACTTTCTCCTCAATTCGTCACGATTGTGGGGACTGGAATGATTGGTTCCTTCACTACATTCTCCACGTTTAGCGTTGAAACGATTCGATTATTAGACGAAAGTCGGATAGGGTTGGCGCTTCTATACGTCTTTTTGAGTATCACGCTTGGACTCGGGAGCTCATGGCTTGGTTATCGTGTCGGCGTGAGACGAAAAGGTGAGGTGAAATAGAGTGACAATTATGTGGATTGCGACAGGTGCCTTTTTTGGTGCGATGTGTCGTTTTGCTATCGGTCAACTGATGAAACGGTGGTCTGATTCCACCTTTCCATTTGCAACATTATTCGTCAATGTGTCGGGTTCGTTTGCTCTTGGGTATTTATATGCCCACACGAGCCATCCGTCGCTCCTTCTCTTTTTAGGGATTGGATTTTTAGGGTCGTTTACGACGTTTTCGACTTTGAAACTTGAATTGATGCGGTTTGCGACAAAAGACTGGATTCGATTCGGACTTTATCTCCTTGCCACATATCTGTTTGGAATACTGGCTGCTTATATCGGCTGGTCAATCTGAAACAACGCCCCTTCCATCTCGAAGGGGCGTTGTTTTATTCTGCAAGTTGAAGCTTCTCGGTACATGAAGCACAAGTCGTTTCGTATGATTCGCACTGTTCATCCATATGCTTCCCGCATTCCTGGCACGTTTTGTCCGGTAGTTTTTGATAAAACTCGACAGATGATTCGAGTCGGCTCGCCCATTCATTCATATGAAAATGCCTCCTTCGTAGATGTGTCACAGTATTGGTTGTTGTCATGATTGTATTATAACAGATGACATTAAGTCAACCATAATATATAACAGATATATTCAGGATTTTTTGCTACACTATACACATCAAAAGACGAGGTGAAAAAAATGAAAGTGCCACAGTGTGAAACGATTGGAATTCAATCAGAGGACGTTCCAACGCTACAAACCGCCTTGGCGCAATTAGATGCGCCTCGAGTCAGTCGTTTGTTTAAAGCGTTCGCTGATCCGACCCGTCTAAAAGTGCTGTATGTGTTGACGCTCGAACATGAACTATGTGTATGCGATGTGGCGGCCGTTATCGGTCACTCTAACGCGACCGCATCTCACCATTTACGGACATTACTCGAACAAGGGTTGGTAAAGTATCGTAAAGAAGGGAAAGTCGTTTATTATTCATTGGATGATGAGCATGTGAGACAGCTCGTTGAAATTGCATTGACACACAGTGAAGAACAAAAAGACGTTTAAGTTCAATGACCGTCCCCATTCGAGGGGCGGTCATTTTTTTGGTACTTGTCTTCGATTAAAATTCACGTTACGATATATTCAAATGAACGTTTGAATGTTAGGGGGATATGATGAGAAATCGAGACGTACTTTCTGTGTCCGGTATTACCTGTACGAATTGTGCAGCTAAGATTGAGCGAGATGTATCGAAACGTGAAGAAGTCGCATCTTGTCAAATTGATTTTGCGACGAGTCGTATGGTGATTGAATGGGTGGACCCGTCGAACCGTGACAAGATGCTTCAGTCAATTGAGCAGACGATGGGGCGGATTGAACCGGGAGCGAAGTTTGTAAAACAAGATGATGATCAAACCGAAGGACGAGATTGGACGCTTTGGAGATTTCTCACAGCCGCTCTTATTTTTTCGATGGCCATTTGGACAGATTCGACTTTAGGATTCATTGCGGCATATTCACTTGCTGGCTACGACGTCGTATACGGTGCGGTCCGGAACGTATGGAACCGGGAATGGTTTGACGAGAAATTTTTAATGACCATTGCGACAATCGGGGCATTCGCCATTTCAGAATACCCGGAAGCGGTAGCAGTCATGCTGTTTTATCAGCTCGGTGAATACGTGCAAGGACGGGCGGTACGCGCCTCCCGAAAATCGATTCAGTCCTTGTTGAATATGAAACCGACCCGGGCGCGTGTACTCGAGGCGGGTCAGGAAATGGAACGATTGCCGGAAGACGTGTCGGTTGGGTCACATCTCGTCATTCGTTCAGGAGAACTAGTCCCGATGGACGGATTCGTCGTGAGTGGGGCGAGTTCCCTAAATACATCGTCTATGACAGGTGAATCCGTTCCAAGGCAAGTGAGCGCGGGCGAGGAAGTGTTGGCAGGTATGGTCAATATCGAGGGGCGCCTCGTCGTTGAAACGACGAAACTCGCGGCTGAGTCGAGCCTTCAAAAAATGATTGCTCTCGTCGAAGAGGCGAATGGAAAGAAAGCAAAAACGGAACAAATGATCACACGATTGGCAAAAGTCTACACGCCGATCGTGGTAGTCATGGCTACACTTGTCGCATTCATTCCACCCTTGTTTGTCGGGGACTTAAATGAATGGATTTACCGGGCCTTGATTTTTCTCGTCATCAGTTGCCCGTGTGCACTTGTGATTTCTATCCCGTTAGGTTATTTCGGGGGGATCGGTTCTGGATCGAAACAAGGGATTCTTGTAAAAGGTGGCGAGTTCCTTGACACGTTGACTGAAGTGGATACAGTGGTCTTCGACAAAACAGGGACATTGACGACCGGGCGATTTGAAGTGACCGATATCGTGACGACAGACGGCATCACTAGCGATGAACTGTTACGGTTAGCTGCCCGTGTCGAACAAGCATCCAATCATCCTCTTGCGCAAGCAATCGTCCGTCGTGCTGGGGAGGTTCAATCGTTTGATTCGATTCAAGAGGAGCCGGGATATGGTCTCCGTGCACGAGATGGTGACGACGAGGTGTATGTAGGGAGTGCCCGTTACATGGAACGGTTAGGTCAAGTGATTGCAGATTCGTCAATCGGGACGAATGTACATGTGATGAAGAATAATCGTTGGCTTGGACGAATCGAACTGATGGATACGGTAAAGCCGGATGCGATGGCTGCAATCGAACAATTGAAACGAATCGGAATCCAGACGGTCATGCTATCTGGAGATCGTCGAGAAGTCGCTACAAAAATTGGCAAGCAACTCGGATTGGATGAAGTACGAGGGGAGTTGCTGCCGCACGAGAAAGTGGAGGCAATCGAACGGATGCTCGGAACGCGTAAAGTTGCTTTTGTCGGGGATGGTATGAATGATGCGGCGGCTTTGGCCCGGGCAGACGTCGGTCTCGTCATGGGTGGCGTCGGAAGCGATACAGCAGTCACGGCGGCGGACGTGGTATTGATGCATGATGCGCCAACGGATGTCATTCGGGCCATTGAGCTAGGCAAACGAACGAAGCGCGTCGTCTGGCAAAATATTTTCTTTGCCTTTGGAATCAAAGCACTTGTCATGCTTTTAGGATTGTTCGGCATCGCAACGATGTGGGAAGCGGTATTTGCGGACGTGGGAGTGGCGCTTCTTGCCATCGCGAACGCGACGCGGTTACTTCGTATGACATCATGAAAGAAGTGTCTCGGTTTTGTACCTGAGACACTTCTTTTTTTATTCGATTCTGTCGTGATGCGTTTTAATGCGCAACAACATAAAGGTGAGGATGACAATAATAGCAAGAAGTAAAAAAGTGATGGTGAAAAGGACTTGTGTCAAGAAAGATACTTGATTCTCTGCCGCAATCAACTCTTTATGAATGTCTTTGTATTGCATTTGTTTGAGAGACCGTAAATCTTCTAAAATCGTTTGCCGAAGTTCTGTCATCGTTTCTGCGACAGCCGTCGCTTTCACTAAGTCGCCTTCTTCATAGATGACGAGAACGCGATCGGCTTCCTTTTCCCAAATGGCATCTCGTTCGAGTAAATCGAGGACAGAGCTCGGTGTGTCCGGGTCATCGATGATGGATTGTTTAAGGTCTTTGGCTTGTCGAGACATGCTATAGTACATCTCTAAAAAGTGTCGGTCTTCATATGCGAGTAATCCACGGATGGCATTTGCCCGTTCGACGTTATAATACATCACGTCTTCAATCGATTCATAGGAGTCGAGTTGTTCGCCTTGAATGGTTTCGAGACGCTCATTTGTTTCTTTCAATTGAAAAATAAAAATAAAAATAATCGAAATAGATAAGATTGATAAACTGATCCATAATAAAATCCACTTTCGTTGTGACATCGTGACCCTCCTTTCTTCTACATCGTACATGATTTTGTAAAAAACGACAGAAAATATTTTTTTGAAAAAGGAAAAAACGGGGAAATGTATAATCATTAAGAGTAGTGTCTCTTGATGAGAGAAGACAATTAGATGCATAAGGAGAGTCAATATGTCAGAGAACTCGACGTTACACAAGCTGTGCCAGGTTTTACGAAACAAGCGAACCAATCTTACCTATGAGATTCCGAGTCTTTGGAATCGTATGCGTTTCCATTCCGAGCCGGTTCGAGATGGGGTGGAACGTGTCAATCCATATGATTTCTTGTTGGAAACGATTGAAAAAACGATTTTCCCGTATGCACATGAAAGTCGCGACTATCGTACTTCCATTGCGCTTGCAGACGGACATTTACAAACCGGGGGGGATTGGATCAAACGGGCATCGGTCTACTCCATGCAAGTTCGTACATCGACCTCATGGGACCATGACGGGTCGGGTTACGTTGAAAGGGAGAATTCAGTGGGAATGAAAGACACAGGCACTTTTGTGAAAACGCTTGCATTGATTCCACATCTTCTCTATATGGGGATCGATACATTATTCCTCTTGCCGATTTCGCAACACAGCCATAAAAACAAGAAGGGTGAATTCGGTTCTCCTTATGCCGTTCAAGACTTTTTCGCAATTGATGAAGAGTTAAAGGAAACGTTAACTGGTGACGAGATGACGGTCGAAGAAGAATTTGCCGCATTCGTGGAGGCCTGTCACATGGTAGGGATTCGTGTCGTCATCGATGTCATCCCGCGGACGTGTGCCCGAGATAACCGTCTCATCTTAGAAAATCCGGAATGGTTTTACTGGATTCCCTTGACGGAAGTCGATTACTATCATCCGCCATATGTTCCGGGCATTGGGGAGAACGTCAAACCGGAATTTGCTTTCTTGCCGATGGTGTATAACTCAGAAGACGTATGGCAACACTTGCGACGGTTCTCCATGGCACCGAATTTGATTGATGCGGAGAAATGGGATCGTGTACGTAACACGTTGCTCGAGCATCCAGAAGAAAACGTATTGGCGATGATTGAACGAGAGTTCGGATTGACAACTGCACCTGCTTTCTCGGATTGTATCAATGACCCGCAACCACCATGGTCAGACGTAACCTATTTCCGACTTTTCTTAGACCATCCGCTTGCAGCGGCACCTTATGTGAACGATGCGAACATTGCACCTTATATCCTGTTTGACTCGATCAAATCCAATCAATTCCGAGGAAATGAGATCAATGAACCTGTTTGGGAGATGCTCGCTGATATCATTCCTCACTATCAACGGGAATACGGTATAGATGGAGCGCGTATTGATATGGGGCATGCCCTTCCGGTCGATTTAGCACAACGAATTTTGGAACAACCGCGTGCCATCGATTCGAATTTCAGCTTTATCGCTGAAGAACTCATCGAGTCCGGAGCCTGGGCGGCGAAGGACGCTGGCTATAATATGATTATCGGATATGGTTTTTATAAAGAACCGCGATTCAACACGCATGAAACCCATCAATTCTTATACGATTCACGCTTTTTACCTCTTCCGGTATTTGCAGCAGGTGAAACGGCAGATACGCGACGACTCGCGACACGGGAAGGCGGACGAAAAGCAAGCCGCTTGTTGACGGTGTTGAACGGATTTATGCCTAATGGGGTTCCGATGACGAACTCGGGGCTCGAATTGTATGAGACACAACCGATGAACACTGGACTCGATTGTCGACCGGAAGAGGCGTATCAACTCTTCCCGACGGATCCTTATTTTGGCAAGCTTGCGTTTTTTGATGCGTATCAGTTTCATTGGGATCATCCAGAACGGGATGAAATGATTGAAGTGATGCATCAAGTGGCTGAAATTCGACGTCGATGGTTAGATGTGCTCGTGGATCCGAATCACTTTGAACCGCTCGTTTTAAATGAGCCGTTCGCCCCGTTCATTGGATTCGCTTGGTTACGACCGGAAACGAATGATACGTTGCTCATCGTAGCGAATACGAACATGGTAGATGCGCTACGAGGAGTTGTCACGCTTGATGGGGTGAGACGTCGAAATTGGAATGCGAGTCGTTTTGCGGAGATGGTCTATTCACCTGATTCGTGGCCGTATGCGGAGCATTCGTTTGATGACAATTGGAATCTCGTGGTCGATTTGAAACCGGGAGAAGTCAAAGTGTACGAGATGAGATGAAAAAACGCCTTGAACCGAATAACCGGTTCAAGGCGTTGTGTGTTTCATGTAGTAAATGACAAATTCATCGAGCGGCATCGGTTTCGCATAGCGATATCCTTGCATGGAGTCACAACCGATTTTACGAAGGAACGTCTCCTGGTACTCGGTTTCGACGCCTTCGGCAACGAGTGCCATACCGAGTTGGCGTGCCATGGCGACAATGGTCGTCGTGACCATTTGATATTCGCGATTCTCTTCAAGCTGCATCGTGAACTCACGAGGAATTTTCAGTTCATCGATTGGATAACGGACGAGGTATGCGAGTGAACTGTACCCTGTCCCGAAATCATCGATAGACAGCTTGATGCCGAGTGCTTTTAACTCTAAAATGCGATTTAATACACGATCCGAATGATGTGCGGCCACGGTTTCTGTCAACTCAAAATTAAGGCGTGACGGTTCAATCGGGAACCGCTCGAACAATGTTTTCAAGTAATCGATCAAGTGTTCATCAAACAACTGACGGACGGATAAGTTGACCGATAGTTTCGGTAAATGGATGTCGCCTTGTTCAAATACGTGAATCAATTGGAATGTCTCATGAATCATCCAACGACCTAAATCCTGAATATGTCCCGTTTCTTCAGCAATCGGAATGAACTGGCTTGGTGGAATGAACGCACCGTTATGTTGCCAGCGCATGAGCGCCTCTGCTCCGATGATTGCTTTCGTCGAGGCATCCACTTGAGGCTGAAGGAAAAGGGAAATCTCGCCTTTTTCAAGTGCGGTTTCAAGCCCTTCCATCAACACTTTCCGCTCTTCTTTGTCCTCCCGTAACTCTGGTTCGAACATGACGGTTTCGTCACGACCTTTGTCTTTCGCGCGATACATCGCCAAATCGGCATTCGAGAGCAAGTGCTTTAATTTTTTCCCATGCTCCGGGAAGCGGACAATCCCGATCGAGGCATGGACTTCGACGAGTGTCCCGGCCATATAATACGGGGGACGATAGACAAGCCGCCGCAATCGTTCCGTCAACATCTCATCGTCTCCATGTTCCGCGACGACGATAAACTCATCGCCCCCGAGTCGCCCGGCATATTCGTTCGGCAAGAGTGCAGTCCGCAGCCGTTTTCCGATATGTTGTAATAACTGGTCACCCATATGATGACCGAATTGATCATTGATTTCTTTAAATCCATCCAAATCGGAAAACATCAATGTGAACGTACGCCCTTCCTCGATCAAGCGTTCGATTTGCTCTTGAAGTGCGTAGCGGTTATGAAGACCGGTCAAACTATCGAATTTAGCTTGATACAGAATTTGTTCTTGTTGCTCGATCATCTGGGTGATGTCTTTAGCGATAGCGTAGATGCCCTCGACTTCTCCCTCGATGATCATTGGGACGTTGACCAATTGCCAGACGCGTGTTTCCCCTTCGTCGGTCATCACACGCACATCGATTGTTCGGGGACGACCGTTCGTCAACTCTTGAAGAATGATGGTATAAGGTGCACGGTCTTTCGATTCAATGATGTCTAAGATGTTCGAGCCGAGTAGTGTTTCGGTTGTCAGTCCTAAGATAGAGCTGCCGGCCTCGTTGACAGATAACACTTCGCCATGCAAGTCGAATAAGAAAATCGGTTCTGAATGGTAGGCAAAAAGCGAACGGTATTGCTGTTCACGGATTTCTAATTCATGTGCCTTGGTCGACACGGCAACTTCCAAATCTGTGTTGACGGAATGCAAACGATGACTGATGAGTGCGTTCTGTTTGGAGACGACAAACTGACGAATGAGCAACAAGAGAACAGCATTTGCGATCATCGAGTCCATTACGGATGTTCCAAGAAGGCGATCGGAAGCGAGTAAAAACATCATGACGACCACACTATACAGCACATAATCGACAATGGAATCGTAGGCAAGTGCATCTTCCGATACATCATCGACCCAGTAGCTAATCGAGATGGTCAATATACTACTGACTTGCAACAGATGAATCAATTCATGTGTAATTCCGGAAAAGACAACCAACGTGTTTGCAATCGAAGCAATCGTGAATCCAAGAATTCCGACGAGCAATAAAATCCGGAACTGTTGACCGGCTGAGACGACTCGATTTAAGTAGAGGAATGCGAGCATCATATAGAGGCTAATGAGTAACATTTGCTCTTCGAATCCGCTCAACTGTGACACGAGTGAGACGTCTTGCGTTGAAAAGAACCAAATATGAAGACCACCAATCAAAAGGAAACTGAACAGGGCGAATAAATCGAACGTGCGTAGTTTCAAAGTACGAAACTCAATCGATTGCGTGATGACGATTAAAGCCATGATTAAATAAAAGAAATTTTGGAGGAACAACAAGGACTGCATATTGTCGTTGATTGAATAATAGTGCATCAGTAAGTACAGCGTGAAGCATACATTTCCTGCACTAATCAAAATATGGATAAAACGCCGCATACCTCTATGTTTAAAGATAGCTACTCCGCTAAAGCCAATCGCTGCCCCTGATATGACGAGATAATAGATGAACAACGTGATCTGTAGTAAGTCGTGCGGGGTCAAAAATAAAAATAAAAGTCCGGTAGAAAAAGTTCCGATGAGAATCGCCGGAACGTATTGGCGCAACGAGTAAACAGACAACTCATGCACCTCCTTCTTTATATGTATGGGGCTCTTATTTATTATCGGAACAGGAGAACGAAGATTACACAAAAAAATCGACAACAATCTATATTGTTGTCGAAAATTTTAGATTTACAGTGTATAGGAGTGTTCTTTAAAGTTTCCGACGACTGAATCGATTTCAGACACAGTGACAAACGCCTCAGAATCGATTTCAGACACGATTTGACGAAGGCGTGGGATTTCATTGTTCTGGACGACGACGTACAGCATTTTTTTCGAATCGTTCGAATATCCGCCTGTCGCATCCATGATGGTGACGCCCCGTTTCAAATTCTGCTTGATGACCAAATTGATTTCGTCTGCTTTTTGACAAATGATGAAGCATTGCTTTTGGGCAGCGAAGAATTTATGAATCGTAAGCAACGTACGGGATCTGACGAAGCTTAACACAAGCGCGTACATGACAGCTTTGATGTCAAAGACGATGAAGACCAACACATAGACGATGATGTCTTGTGTCAGAAAGATTTTAGGCAACGACAAGTTTCGATTATTCATATAGATGACTTTCCCTAGAATGTCGAGTCCACCGGTGGAAGCTCCTGCAAAGAGGAGAAGTGCGAGTCCAAGCCCTGAAACGATTCCGCTGAACACCGAAGCGACGAGCGGATCATCGAGTGGGGTCGGGGGAATCAAGACTGGCAAACTATCGATGAGGATAGAGGAAAGTACGACGACAATTCCTGTCATCAAGATAAATCGACGTCCCAAATATTTTAGTCCCAATAAAAAGAGTGGGATATTAAGCACGAGCTGTGTCAAACCGATGGGAGTTCCAAACAGTTCATTCGTAATCAACGTGATTCCGACGATTCCCCCAGAACCGATTTCATTTGGTTTGAGCAGTAAGCTGACAAAGACAGACTGAAGGATTGTCCCGGCAATGATGAACAGTACCGTTTCAAGGGCAACCCGTTTTCGAGATTTTGCATACATAGATAATGGCTAGGCCTGACGCCTCCTTTTTGTAAGTCTTCTGCAAGCGTACTGCTACTTTTACGTCATTTCAAGTCTCACATGTCATTATGGAATCGATCGATATCACTCGCTAATTGCTCATGTACGTAATCGATGACTTGAGCATCATCAAAAAGTCCGAGTGGGACATCGTCTGGAATCGCATCGAATGGGGAGACGAAGTATAGGATGGCCGCAACAAGTTCCTCTTGTTTATCGGGTTGCATCTCAAATTGTTCATTGTAAAGCGCGCGTAACATATTCAGCATTTGTTTCATCTGGAAGTAAAGTGTCAGTTCTTCTTCACGCTCGATGTTACTGATTTCATTGGATGCCACATCGACTGTGACTTTTGCGAGTGCGCGTTCACCTTGAACGAGCAAGTCGCCCAATTGTTCTCGGTCGCGGATGTCTTCTTTCGCTTGTTTTAAAAAATGTGTGTATGTTGTTTTCCAATCTGCCATTTGGATTCCTCCTTCTTTCTTCATCTACTAATATGCCCGTTTTTGCGCATTGGTTGCAACTTTTCCTGAAATTTAAGAAAATAAAGATAACTGAAAAGGAGGAACGATACATATGTCTAAGATTTCGATGCCGACAGAGGCAGATTTCGCACGCTATGCAGAATTAGCTGTGAAAAAAGGTGTGAACATTCAACCTGGTCAACAATTAGAAGTACGTGCTGACATCAGTCAGGCACCACTCGTCCGTCACGTGGTGAAGGCTGCTTATGCGGCCGGAGCGAAGCAAGTGTTCGTCAACTGGAGCGACGAAGAAACAGGGAAGATCCGTTATTTCAATGCACCAGCGGATTCGTTCAAAGAGTTTCCAGATTGGTTGAAGGCTCGTTTTGAGCAATTGGCTGAAGAGAAGACGGCATTCTTGTCAATCGTCAGTGATGACCCGGATGCATTGAATGGTGTGGAATCGTCACGCATTTCGGATGCAAACCGTGCAGCAGGACAAGCGCTTGCGAAGTGGCGTCAATATGTGATGAGCGACAATGTGAGCTGGTCAATCGTCGCAGGTGCGTCAGAAGCGTGGGCACAAAAAGTATTCCCGGGACGTGATGATGCGGTTGCAGCATTATGGCAAGCCATCTTCGCAGCAACGCGGATGGATCAAGAAGATGTCGTCGCGGCATGGGATACACACGATCAATCACTCCGTAGCCGTGCGAAGCTGTTGACAGAGAAGAAATATGCGAAGCTTCATTACAAAGCGCCAGGTACGGAACTGACGATCGGACTTCCGAAAAAACACGTCTTCCTTGGCGGTGGCGGCCCGAACGTCGATGGCATCGACTTTATCGCAAACATGCCTACGGAAGAGGTCTTCACGCTCGCAGATAAAGATTCTGTGGAAGGTCACGTATCGAGTACAAAACCACTCAGCTACAGCGGGAACTTGATTGATGAGTTCACTCTTTGGTTTGAAGGTGGGAAAGTCGTCAAAGCGGAGGCGAAAAAAGGGCAAGCGGCTCTTGATGAATTGTTGAATATGGATGAGGGTGCGCGTCGTATCGGTGAAGTAGCGCTCGTTCCGGATGATTCTCCAATCTCGAACTCTGGTCTTCTCTTCTATAACACGTTGTTTGATGAGAATGCATCGTGTCACTTGGCGCTCGGACGTGCGTACTCGACATGTCTCGAAGGGGGTCCTTCGATGTCACAAGAAGAGCTCGCGGCGAACGGGGCGAACGACTCGATGACACACGTTGACTTCATGATCGGGTCAGCCGAAATGAATATCGATGGTGAACGGGAAGACGGGACGCGTGAAGCAATCATGCGTGACGGGAACTGGGTCATCTAAACAAAAGAGCGAATTCCGAAAGTTACGGAATTCGCTCTTTTTACGTGCAATCGTATAGATAGCGCAGTGCGTGAGGCAAGCGGCGACGCCAGGCCGATTCGTTGTGAATCGCATTTGGTTCGACCTCATATCGGAAGGCGATTCCTTTCTGCGCGATGACGTCAATCAGTTTCGCATTCGTGAATAGGTAGTCGCTTGGAGTGATAGGCCCGCTCTCTTCATTTGTGCCAATGTCCATATATAGTTTACCGGCGAACTCAGCATGTTTCATTTCTCGGATCAATGGATCAAGATTGGCCCATGCCGCAGTGGAGAGGGAACCAACTCGTCGAATAGAAGGATAGGTCGCCATCATGTATAGAGAGATGACACCTCCCATCGAGCTCCCCATGACCCCGACATCTTCTGGGTCAGTAGCGTACTCGCTGTCAATTCGTGGTTTTAATTCGTTCATGAGCCAATCTGTATACATACGGCCTTGGCCACCGAGTGTTGGACGAGTTCTTGCCAATTCGGGTCCGATCCGTCGATACAGCATCTCATCTTCCTCATATGAATACTCATCATAACGGTCCAGCCAGTTCGGGGCGCTCGCGATGGCGACGACCATGAGCGGGAGTCGTAGCAGGTCGATGCAACGATCGATTTCCCAACCTTCTCCATATGTAGCAGTGTTTCCAGAAAACACATTTTGTCCATCATGCATATACAGGACGGGAAGCGGGGTGCTGACGTCGACCCAGTCTGGTCGAAATACGCGGACAATCCGCTTTTGACCACGTACCTTCTCCGTCGGAATCGACACGTTCAATTGTTCAATCATCTTTCGTCACCTCTTTCTACTTGTATTGTGGAGAATCATGAACCAAAATACAATGACCTGACTTGACTACCTACCGTTCGTTAGGTAATGTATAAGGCAAGGAGAGTGAATGACGTGAATACAAAAGATAAAATCATGCAGTCTGCTCGAACACGCTTCGCACGGGATGGTTACGAAGGGTTGTCACTAGCGGCAGTAGCGGAAGATGTAGGGATTCGCAAGGCTTCTTTATATGCCCATATCGATGGGAAGGAACAACTGTTCAAACAAGTCGTGTCAGATATGGCGAATCGTTACGAAGAAGTATGGCAGACAACTTGTGACGATACGGCTGGACGACCACCTTTAGAACGAATCGATTCGATTGTCAACACACTCACGTCATTCTTTAGTGATCATGAGACTTGGATGTTGACGAAACGAATGTTACTAGTACCTCCTCCGGAGTTTCGAGAGTATATCGAGGAAGTCATCGGTACGGTCGAAACCAAGTTAAAACGATTTGAGAAAGAGCAATTTCGACTGGCGATGGAACGTGGCGATTTACCGGTACAATCGCTCGATGAACTATATGCTGCCTACTATTGCTTTTTAGATGGCGCCTTACTATCGTTATTCACATTTGAAGAGGATCGGAATATGAGACAACAAGCTGCGTTTCGAATTTTCAAGAAAGGAGTGGGTTGGGATGAGTAAAGAGAAGAGTGCATGGATCTCCCTCCTGTTTGCAGGACTACTCGAAATCGTCTGGGCGACCACGATGAAGTTGTCTGAAGGCTTCACGATTCTAGGTCCGACATTGTGGACAATCGTGTTATTGATTCTCAGTTTCGGATTATTGGCGAAAGCGTTTCGGACGCTGCCTGCCGGTACGGGGTACGCTGTTTTTACAGGAATCGGTGCGGTCGGCACAGTCATAGTTGGCGCCTTCTTGTTTGACGAGGGGCTTAGTGGATGGAAACTAATACTTGTGGCGACGTTGATTATCGGCATCATCGGATTGAAGCAAGTGACAGGAGGGGAAGAAGCATGAGTTGGGTTTATCTGATTGGAGCGGGAATTGCTGAAATGACAGCCGTTTTCTTTATGGGGAAATCGAAAGGATACCAGATTTTAAAGTGGTCGATTGCATCAATTTTATCGTTTGCGCTCAGCTTCTATTGGTTATCAAAATCACTTGAGGTCATTCCTCTTAGTCTTGCCTATTCCATCTGGGTAGGCATCGGCGCGGCCGGCGGTGTCATTTTAGGGATGCTCTATTTGAACGAATCGAAAAATCGTTGGCGTATCTTCTTTTTGTTGATGATTATTAGTAGTGTAATCGGTTTAAAAATTGTCTCGTAAAGGATTGAAATGTGCTGAAAACGGGAATTTATTACTTCAGATTATGTGATGAAAAAAAGGGGGCGGAAAACGATGCATCTTGTCGAGTTGCAATCCGAACGTTTGCGGTTTGAACCGTATACGCTTTCTGATTTCTATTTTGTCAAATCGCTTCTCCAAGATCCACGGGTGATGCGCTTCATCAGTCCGGATGGGAGACCGTATACAGACGAACAGACGATTGAATGGTTTGAACGTCAATTGGCCCGCTATGAGACAGGACGCCAAACGGGTCTCCTGAAGCTCATGACATTTGAAAGTGATGAACCGATTGGTCACGCAGGTACGCTATTGCATGAATTGGACGGCAAAATCGAGTTGGAAGTCGGATATTGGTTGTCACCGAAGCATTGGCACATGGGATATGGTCGAGAAGCCGCCGCGCGTCTGATGCAGCATGCTTTTTCAGAGGGCGAGAAGGAGATTATTTCTCTGATTCATCCGGACAACGTTCCATCTCAACGTGTCGCCAAAGCGAATGGTCTTCACTGGGATCGAGATACACTGTACAAGGATATGCTCGTCTCCGTTTATGCGGGTGACTTGGAGCGGTTATGTCGACATATCGACCGTCAACAAATGACACGATAAAAAGTCTCTAAAAAAATAAAAAAAGTTGTTGCCAACTCAATAGTTTCTTGATATATTAATAGTGTCCTTAAGAGAGGACACGACCTGATTCTGTAGCTCAGCTGGGAGAGCGCTACCTTGACAGGGTAGAGGTCGCTGGTTCGAGCCCAGTCAGAATCACTTGGGTGCCAAACCCTCGAGAAACCCACCGGAACATGGGTTTCCGCGAAGCCACTTCTTGCGAGAAGTGGCTCTTTTTTTGTATATTGACATGGCACGAAAGCAATTGGTATATTCCTTTCAATACATAATGAAACGGGGAATGCAACATGGTGCTAACGGGTACACTCGTCAATGCCGCATTGATTGTCATCGGGGCATTGCTAGGTCTCTTATTTCACCGCATTCCGGAGCGTATGAAGGAGACGGTGACTGCGGCAATCGGGCTTGCGGTCATCTTGCTTGGGATTCAAATGGGGATGAAGAGTGAGAACTTCTTGATTGTCATCGGAAGTCTCGTCGTCGGGTCAGCGCTCGGGGAGTGGTGGAAGTTAGATGAATTATTAAATGAAGTCGGTTATCGACTTGAACGGCGACTTGGAAGTCAATCGAGTGTAGCGGAAGGATTCGTAACGGCCACACTCATTTTCGTGATCGGGGCGATGGCCATTATCGGGGCGCTCGATAGCGGGTTGCGTGGTGATCATGACGTGTTGTACACGAAAGGGTTGATTGATGGTTTTACGGCCCTCGTGTTAAGTTCGACACTTGGGATTGGGGTCATGTTTTCAGCAGTTCCAGTGTTACTGTATCAGGGCGGAATCGCATTACTCGCCATTCAAATCATGAAATTCATACCGGAATCGCTCATGGACAGTTTTATTTTAGAGATGACCGCGACCGGTGGGGTCATGATTGTGGCGATTGGTCTGAACTTGGTTGGAATCACAAAAATTCGTGTGGCCAATTTATTACCGGGGATTTTAGTGGTCGCGATGATTGTCACGGTTATACATATGCTGTAAAGAAAAAAGACTGAATTCGATTCAGTCTTTTTTCGTGGTTGCATTCATTGTGGAAGGCTCTTTTCGTAGAGCTTCCGCAATGATTTTATCCCAATCGGCTGCATCGCACGCCGCTGTACAGGTAGGTTCAATTTCACATGTTGCACATTTCCCGCCTTTTGCTTTACGTGTGTAGCGGTAAAGAGAAAATGCGGCATATCCAAAAACAATGAATCCGATGAGTAGGTCAAAGAATGACATGGTATTCCTCCTTACGCAAATCCGAATAAGCGACCGACTTGATAAATGACAAGAGACACCACATAAGCGACACCTAAACCGTATAAACTGGCGAACCATGTCAACTTGGCACTACCCACTTCTCGCCGGATGACAGCGACTGTCGCCAAACAAGGGACATAAAGTAAAACGAAGGCCATGAAGCTATACGCGCTGAGTGGGGTGAAGATTGGTAATAGCGACTCCGATAAATCTGATTCGCCGACCGCATAGATGATTGCCATCGTAGACACGACCACTTCTTTTGCTAAGAATCCGGTGATGAGCGAGGCACCGGCTTGCCAAGTACCGAATCCGAGTGGGACGAGTAATGTGGCAATCATACCACCAATCATCGCCAAGAAACTGTCATTCATCGGTACATCAAAGCCGCTTGGACCTGAATAGGCGAGTAGCCAGATGAACACAGAGCCACCAAAAATAAATGTACCGGCTTTTCGAACGAATCCTTTAGCTTTTTGCCAAGTGCTACGCCATAAGGTAAGTCCTTGGGGAACGCGGTATGGAGGTTGTTCGACGATGAATAAGCTCGTCTGATCTTCAGAGGCCAATGCCTTCGTAAAGATTTTCGCGGCAATCAAGGCAAGGAAAATTCCCAACATATAGAGCGAGAGGACAACGAGTGCTTGATGAGTAGAGAAGAAACTCGCCGCAAACACAGCGTAAATCGGAAGCCGGGCCGAACATGACATGAATGGTGAGATGAAGATGGTGACTAGACGTTCGCGCTCCTCTTCGACCGTTCGAGCGGCCATGATTCCAGGAACGTTACATCCGAATCCGATAATCATCGGGATAAAGCTTTTTCCATTCAATCCGACGAGTTGCATGAAACGATCCATCACGATGGCGACTCGCGCCATATATCCGGAGTCCTCTAAAAATGAGATAAAGAAAAAGAGGACAAAGATTTGCGGAACAAAAACCAATACGCCACCGACACCTGCGATGACACCGTCTACGAGAAGTGCTTTAATGAATGGAGAAGCACCTACAGCATCTAACATCCAAACCGTTCCTGATGTGATCGGACCAGACAATAGTCCGTCTAATAAATCGGAAAGAGGTGCACCAACCCAATTAAATGTCACGTGGAATAGCGCATAGAGTACCCCGAAGAAGATGGGTAAACCTAAGATAGGATGCGTCACAACCGCATCGATGCGATCTGTCATCGTCACGTCCTGTGCATTGTGATTTTCAATGACCTGGTGTCGAATCTGTTTCGCCCAATCGCGACGACGCTCAGTGATGTGTGCGTGTGCAAAACGCCCTATAGCCGTTTCCAGTTCTTTTCGGACGGCAACAATCTCTGGAGATGATGCTTCTAAATGGTCGACGACAATCCGGTTGCCTGCTAAATATTGAATTGTAATCCAGCGATCCGTTCTCGATAGACCAGTTAAACGAAGAATGCGTGTAATCGCTTCTTCGGTCTCTGGACCATAGTTTAATTCGAAAGGTTGACGCTTCTCCATTTGAATCGATGAGAGCAAGACGTCACAACCATAACCTGTTCGTGCGGTGATCGGGAAGACATCTACTTGGAGGAGCGTTTTTAATTTGTCGAGATTAACATGCATTCCACGACTTTCTGCGACGTCGACCATGTTTAAACCGATTTGAAGCGGTCGTCCCATCTCTAGAAGTTGCAAAGTAAGTTGTAAGTTACGTTCTAATTGTGAAGCATCGACAATATTGATCATCCCGTCAAATGGTTCATGCAGTAAGAAACGGGAGACAATCGCTTCATCTGCCGAGAGCGGGTCTAAGTCATAGACACCGGGTAAATCAATTAATTGTCCGACTTTCCCATGTAACTGACCGATTTTTTGTTCGACTGTGACACCGGCCCAGTTGCCCACATGTGCGAATGAACCTGTTAATCGATTAAACAATGAAGTTTTGCCTGTATTTGGATTGCCAATCAATGCGATCCGTTGGCTCATGGTACAATCACTCCGATTTTTTCGGCATCTGATCTTCGGATGGCGATAATTTGTTGATGATCCACTTGTTCAATGGTGAGCGGTCCTGAAAAAATAGCTCTGCGCTTCACACGAACCGAGCATCCCTCGTAAAAACCAAGAGAAATCATTCGTCGGCGCAAGCGATCATCAATTTTAGTCAAATCAGATAAAATGACGGTTTGATTCAACGCGACATGTCGTAATAGACTCATAAGTAACCTTCCCCATCTTTTGATAACGATTCTCATTCGCTATCTTATCATGTCGAAAGAGAAAGTGAAATATTGATCATATAAAAAGTTATAAATAATAAATAGTAAGGTCGAGTGAACATAAAAAGAAGTGTAAACGAGTATCGTTTACACTTCTTCAATCGACTCATGATCTTCTTTGGCACTTTCGCGCAAGGCTGAAGCCATCACGTCAGCAAGATTCCGTTCACGAAGCACGCCGACACCACGGTCGGTCGGTCCGCCTGGAGCGGCCACATCGGCAATCAGTTCATTCGTCTCACGTGTTTCATGAGACAGTAACTCAGCGGAGCCTTTCATCGCTTGGGCGACAATTTGACGCGCTGTCTGTTCATCGTAACCGACATCCGTTAGGACGGGCGTCATCGCACCTACGATTTCATAGAAAAAGGCAGGACTGCACCCTGCAGCGGCCATAAAGGCGGACATCGTTTTCGCATCGGTGACGGCCGTTCGACCGACCCGTTCAAAGAGAGAAGTCGCTTTCTCACGGACTGCCTCATCTGTTTCTGGACCAAACCATAGCCCCGTCATCCCGTTCCGATGGGCGACAGGCGTGTTCGGCATGGCGCAAACAGCTGGTAGCCCTGAAGCCTCTTCTAATTGGCTCGGTTCGATATGTGCAGCGACTGAGACGAGTAGTGGGGTCTTCCATTCTTTTGATTCTACGTACGGGATGACGCCATCAGGTTGCATCGCTAATACGACGATGTCATAGTCGTTAACGTTTTCGTCCTCAACAATTTGAACGCCGAGTTCATCTTGTAGGAAGAGTAAGCGCTCCCGGTCACTTCGGTTTGTCATTGTGATGTGTGTCGGTTCGATGCCCGAGTCGATCCACCCGCGAACGAGCGCCTCACTCATCGATCCAGCACCGACCATTAGTAATTGATTCATCATTCGTCACCTCTTCTTTTCGATTCGGTCAATAGTTATGTTGACTATCATAACAAACATACACTCGAATATCGCCCATCCTGCTCATTTGTAAAGAGATGGAAAACGATTTGACATAGGAATCGACGAACATGACAAACGTTTCAAATCGCGCTATGATGGCACTAATTCAAAAGAGTGAGGCGAAATCGTGTGAAACGTGTACTAGTAAAAGGGATTCAAGGTTACCAGCGTTTTATTTCACCATTAAAGCCGCCAACGTGCCGATTTTATCCGAGCTGTTCGCACTACGGAATCGAAGCAATCGAAAAACATGGGGCTGTCAAAGGCAGTTATTTAACCGCTCGCCGACTCATTCGCTGCCAGCCGTTTCATCCAGGCGGGCTCGATTATGTTCCGGATACATTTAATTGGAAAGCGCCTTTACAACGAGAGAAACCTGAGTCACAGCGAGACGATTGAGTTCGTCTCGCTGTTTTTGTACAGAACAAACAATGAATCAGTTGTTTTAGTACAATACTTTTGCATTGTTCTAAGTATTCTGAAAAAATAGAGGTGTACACTATTTTTCGGGGGAAGGGGATACTTTGTATGGGGCAATCATTTAGTGAATGGGTGAGTACGGCATCCAACTTTGTATGGGGACCACCGCTCTTGATTTTGCTTGTGGGGACAGGCATTTACTTGACGGTGCGTCTAGGTGGGATTCAAATCACCAAATTACCGTATGCGTTGAAATTGGCGTTTTCGAAAAATCAGGATCAATCCTCTAAAGGGGACATCAGTCACTTCCAGGCGCTCATGACTGCTCTGGCGGCGACCGTCGGTACGGGGAATATCGTCGGGGTGTCGACAGCGGTCGTATTAGGAGGACCGGGAGCCATCGTATGGATGTGGGTGTCCGGTTTCTTTGGGATGGCAACGAAATACGCAGAGGCAGTTCTTGCCGTGAAGTATCGGGTCACTGATGAGCGCGGTCAAATGGCTGGTGGACCGATGTACTATCTAGAACGAGGGTTGAATCAACGATGGTTAGCGGTAGCATTTGCTGCATTCGCATCGATTGCGGCGTTCGGTATTGGAAACGGGGTCCAAACGAACTCGGTCGCGCTTGCGCTCAAAACAACGTTTGACGTACCACTATACATATCAGGGATTCTCATTATGATTTTTACAGGAGCGGTCATTCTCGGAGGCGTGCGTTCCATCGGGAAAGTAGTCAGTTACTTCGTCCCCGTCATGATTGCCTTCTACTTAGGTAGCGGTCTTTTAATTATGGTGATGAATTACTCGCTGATTCCGGATGCGTTCGCACTCATCTTCAGCAGTACGTTCAGTGCAGAAGCAATCGGTGGAGGGGCCATCGGAGCTGCCATTCGATACGGGGTGGCACGTGGTGTCTTCTCGAACGAAGCAGGTCTTGGCTCTGCTCCGATCGCAGCAGCGGCAGCGAAAACAGATATGCCGGGTCGTCAGGCGCTCGTCTCGATGACTCAAGTCTTCTTGGACACGCTTGTCGTCTGTTCGGTGACAGGATTGACACTCGTCATGGGTGGTCAAATCGGGACAGGACTTGAAGGGGTCGAATTGACTTCAGCTACATTTGAACTGTTCCTCGGACCAGCCGGCGGTTATATTGTCACAATCGGGCTCGTTTTGTTCGCCTATTCGACCGTGCTCGGTTGGTCGTATTACGGCGAACGCTCCATCCATTACTTGTTCGGACAAAAGTCGATTCTTCCCTATCGGATTGCTTTTGTACTCGTCGCGGGACTCGGTGCCATGACGACGAACTTGAACTTGGTATGGGCGTTATCGGATGTCTTCAACGGCTTAATGGCCATCCCGAACTTGATTGGTCTCTTGTTCTTGTCGGGTGTTGTCATTGCCGAGACGAAGCGTTTCAACCAACAGCTTGAAATTGAAAATCGAAAAGTTTCCTAAACGAAAGGACGCCATCCTTATGAATCAGAGGGTGGCGTCTTTTGTTTTGCTTCTAATTCATCGAGTCGTGCTTTTTGTAAATGATCAAACACTTTTGTGATAAAGCCAACCATGATGCCCACCCCAGTCAATACATATCCGATTGTGAATATTTTTCCGATGTCGGTCTGAGGGGCAAAATCACCATATCCGATGGTAGTCAGGGTGATGACACTGAAGTAAAGTGCGTCCAACCAACGCATCTCCTCGAACCGTGTGTAAAAAAGTGTACCGGATAGGACAGTGAGAAAGGCAAGACTGAATAAGACTTGGAACTCAGGTTCGCGGAGGCCACGCCAGATTCCGCGTACAATTCGACGCAATGTCAGTAAGAACGGCAACATGTCACTCGCTCCTTTCGATATTAGGTTTGTTCGCTAAAAACGGGGGAACATCCTTTATAGTTCGAGAAAAGAGAAAGGGTGAGTTGGATGGGGAAAGTCATACCGAAACAAGAAGGACTCGACCATAGTGTCGATTTTTTACGGGAAGGATATCTATTTGTTGCGAATCGTCGCAAAAGTTTTCAATCAAATATCTTTGAAACACGTTTGCTCGGGGAGCGCGTGATTTGTCTTGGGGGCGAAGAGGCTGCCGAGGTGTTCTATGATGCAGACAAATTCATGCGTCAGAATGCGGCGCCAAAACGTCTATTGAAAACCTTGTTTGGAGAAGATGGGGTCCAAACACTAGATGGTGCGGCTCATACGCATCGAAAACATATGTTCATGTCATTGATGACAAAAGAAAATATAGATCGATTGCTCCGCTTGACATATCGAGAGTGGAACCAGATTGAACGAATGGGAGAGGAGGTCGTCTTATACGATATTGCGCAACAAGTGTTGATGAAGGCCGTATGTGAATGGTCGGGAGTTCCACTTGCGAAAGAAGAAGTTGGGAAGCGCACTGAAGAGATGAGGTTATTATTTGAATCGGGTACGTCTCTTGGTCCCACGTATTTACAAGGTCGGAAGGCACGAAGTTCCGCTGAAGCCTGGATTCGTCAGATGGTAAAAGAAGTGCGGTCGAATCGATTATTGCCGAACGAACATACGGCGCTGTACGAATTTTCGTGGCACCGGGATGAATCCGGAGAGTTATTACCTGAAGACGTCGTGGCGGTCGAAGTATTGAACATTTTACGCCCGACTGTCGCAATCTCGGTGTATGTCCTCTTCACTGTCTTAGCTTTACATCAGTTCCCGGATGTAAAAGAGCAGGTAGAGCGGGGAGAGGTCTCGAAAACAGAATTTGTCCAGGAAGTGAGACGGTTTTATCCATTTTTCCCTGTAGCGGCAGCTCGTGTCAAAACCGATTTTGAATGGGACGGCTATGCATTTTCGGAAGGGACGCTGACGCTTCTTGATTTGTACGGTACGAATCATGACTCCTCTATTTGGACGGAGCCGGATCGATTCGATCCCTCTCGTTTCAAAGATTGGAACGAGAGTCCGTTTAACTTTATTCCGCAAGGTGGGGGAGATGTAGATTTTGGACATCGATGTGCCGGTGAACATGTGACCATTGCAATTCTTGCACAAGTCATTGAGTTGTTTACTAAGGAATACGCCTACACGGTCCCGCCTCAAGACTTGAGCTATAGTTTTGTAGACATGCCGAGTCTGCCGAAAAGTAAATTGCGATTGACTCATCTAACTCGAAACCAATAAAAAAGTCGCCTACTCGATGGGAGTAGGCGACTTTGAATTTACTTCGTTTGCAAATTTAGGCGTTTGGAGATGGGACGAATCGAGACCGATGAATCGATCATTCGATTATCCCGTTTCGGTTCATCGGTACATTCAATCTGCCAGTCGGTGTCATGAAGCTCTTTTAGTCCGACGGCGATGTCGTATAGGGAATAGTTCGCATTTCCGTTTAACTGATAGATGCCCGGTCCACGTTTAGTCAAAATTTCAAATAGCGCGTCTGCCGTGTCTGCTAAAAATGAACATGATGGATACCAATGCTCACTCGCTTGGATTACCCCTCGTTGCTTCATCTCGTTCGTAAAATAGTCCATCATATTATTCGATCCGGCCTCATCCCCGATTTGCCATCCGAGACGAACGATTTGAGCACCAGGATTGGCGTTCATAATCGCACGTTCGCACTCACGCTTATACTTTCCATAGTCATCCTCGGCATCTGGTAGCGTATCTGGGGAAATCGGTCCGGTCACTTCATCTGAAAAAATTGAAACCGTGCTCGTGAACAGGAAAGGGATTTTCGCCTCACCACATAAACGAGCGAGCGTCTCGGCCCACTCCACCGCGCCCATACCGATATGTAAAAAGTAGTTCGGTCGGATGCGCTCGATGAATTCTCGCATTTCCTCTTCGTTTGTCGTGGACACTTGCTCGCGATTCCACGCAATCCCTTCAATTCCGTGGCGCTGTAACGTTTCGGCAACAACGGGTGCCACTGTACCGTTCATTCCTGTAAGAATAGCTTTCATTTCGATTCGCCCCTTTCACTCTATATGATGCCACAAAACGAGTGTGGACAAACAACCGATGTGCCGGGCTATGCTAGACTGGATGATGGAGGGATCAATCATGAATATTCGACAAGCAACCAAACAAGATAGTAAACAAATTGCACCACTCATGTATCAAGCGATCCATGAGATTGCGTACACATTGACAGCATCAACGGATACGACTGAGGTATTGGAGCGACTAGCGATGTGGGTAGAGAAACCAAATAACCGCTTGAGTCACGAAAACATCTGGGTGGCGGATTTTGAAGGAGAAGTTGCCGGAATGATCATCTCGTATCGTGGGGATAAGGCAGAAGAATTGGATCGACCGATTCGAGAATGGTTGACGGTGCATGGAAGTGGAGAAGAGGTGGACGTTGAAACGGAAGGTTATGTCCAATACATTGATTCACTGGCTGTCGCAGAAGCGTATGGAGGTCGTGGAATCGGGACGAAGTTAATCGAACACGTTTGTCTCGTTGCGAAAGAACGCGGTGTGCCCGCCGTCACATTGAACGTGGATCAAGAAAATCCTGCGGCACATCGCTTATACACACGTCTCGGCTTCCATAAGGAAAAAGAAATCAACATTTCTGGGGCGAGATTTGACTATATGATCAAAGAAATCAATTCGACTCCTTTCTCAGTCTAAAAGCGGATGCGCAAATTTCTTTTCTCGACTATACTAAGTGCTTGAGGAAAGATATACGTAAAGGAGATACATTATGGAGTGGAAGAACATTTGGCGAGGGATGGCCATGGGGACGAGTGATTTAATCCCTGGTGTAAGCGGCGGTACCATTGCAGTCATTTTAGGCATCTACGATCAACTCATCGAAGCGATTAGCGGCGTATTTAGCCGATATTGGAAAAAATATATCGGGTTCTTGATTCCATTGGCAATTGGAATGGGGACAGCCATTATCGCACTGAGTCGAGTTATTGAATACTTATTGCTGGAGTATTATGCACCGACACAATTTTTCTTTATCGGATTGATTTTAGGGATTATTCCACTTCTATTCGTGGAATTTAAATCACGCGCATCGATTCGTCCGGTTCATGTTATTGCTATGGTTGTCGCAACGATACTCGTTGCGAGTATGGCATTCTTGAATCCGGTTGATTCGTCTATTATGACGGACGTGACGTTCGGGACGGCACTTCTCTTATTCTTCTCCGGTTGGTTGGGCAGCATGGCGATGTTGCTTCCTGGAATTAGCGGTTCATTCGTCTTGTTGTTAATTGGCGTTTATCCAACCGTCATCAGCGCCATCTCAAACTTCAATCTGTTGATTATTGGGATTGTCGGTGCTGGAGTGGCCGTCGGCTTTATTGTAAGTAGTAAAGTCATTCGTTACTTGTTGGCGAATTTTCCGGGAATGACGTTCTCCGTCATCATCGGATTGGTCATTGGCTCACTCGCCGTCGTGTTTCCGGGTGTACCAGCTTCCGGAGTCATGTGGATACTCAGTATCGTCGCATTCATCGCGGGGGTCATCGTCGTCCGATTACTCAGCAAATATTCTGTCTAAATGAAAAAGGAGTCCAGCGATGAGCCGGACTCCTTTTTAATAGATGAAGGGGAAGAGGCGCTTGCGCGTCTTCGACCAGGATTGGTAAGACTGACCGAAATGGCGAATGAGCATACCTTCCTCGATTCGAATGCGGTACAGTAATGCAAGCGAGGTGAGACCCGCACCAATCAAGGCGATTCCCCAATGAATAAAGTATAGCGAGAATCCGAACGTAATCAATAACAACCCTGTGTAAAGAGGGTGGCGTAAGTAACGATACGGTCCCGAGCTGACGAGTTCGTCTTCCGGTCGGACGACGACATGTCGTGTGAATTGATGACGTAAGTGTAAAATCCCCCAATAACGTAACGACACGCCGGCTATGTAAAAAGTAAGTCCGATGATTCGTTGAACTGTCGAAGGCTGTGATTCGAAAACAAGCGAAGAGATCATAGACAACACGAAGACGCCAATCATCGTCGTCGCTACAAAGTAAAAGCTCTTCCGCTCGACAGCCCCGTCTGTTGCCTCTTTTCGGTTACGAAATCGCCACGTCTCAACTAGCCAAAAAAATGATACGACGATTAATAGGACATCCATCCAATTCATCACGCACATCCTCCCTTTTGATTCATGTTTCATTACCCGACCTACGCATAAGAAAAACCAAATCCATCAGGGCGATATTCGAAAAAAATTGTCAAAGTGACCAAAACAGGTTATCATCTAATGAGAATGATTATCATTTTTACGTATATAGAGAGGAAGGGTGCGACGATGAACGAGGAAGTATTCGACGTGACGATTATCGGTGGGGGACCGGCTGGATTGTATGCCGCTTTTTACAGCGGTTTACGAGGTATGAAGACGAAAATTATCGAATTTCAACCTTTTTTAGGCGGGAAAGTACATGTCTATCCAGAGAAAATGGTTTGGGATGTAGGTGGTCTCCTACCGACGACTGGGGCAAAACTGATCGACCAACTCGTCGAGCAAGGTCTCACCTTCTCTCCGACGGTCCTTCTTGGCGAGAAGGTGGAGTCGATCTCTAAGCGTTCAGACGATTTGTTCGGGATCGACACGACGAACGGTCATCATATTTCCAAAACCGTCATCGTTGCGACAGGAAGTGGGATCCTCAAACCGCATAAGGTTGAAGTGAGCGGAGCGGAGCGGTTCGAATTGTCGAACCTCCATTACACGGTTAAATCACTTGAACGCTTTAAAGGAAAGCGCGTCTTGATATCGGGTGGCGGCAATAGTGCAGTCGATTGGGCGAATGCGCTCGAGCCGATTGCAGAGCAGGTCGTGCTGACGTATCGAAAAGAAGAACTTAGTGGACATGAAGCACAAGTTGAAAAAATTAAACAGGGTCGAGTCGACTGTTGCCCACGATCAAAAGTGACGGATTTGATTTCTCACGATGGGAAATCGATTCAACAAGTTCTTTTGACTCATGTCGAAACAGGAGAGACGAGCGTAATCGAGGTCGATGAAGTGGTCATCAATCACGGATATGAACAAGACGCGGAGTTGCTTCGGAACAGCGAATTGCAGGTCGAGATGAAGGATGGGTTTTATGTGAGAGGGAATTCAGGTAGCGAGTCATCCATACCGGGATTGTACGCTGCCGGTGATATTCTCACGCATGAAGGGAAAGTACATCTCATCGCTGGAGCGTTTCAAGATGCTGCGAATGCGGTGAACCGGGCCAAAACATACATTGACCCGAATGCGAATGCTACCGCAATGGTGTCCTCTCATAATGAACGGTTAAAAGAGAAGAATCGTCAAATCATAGAAGAAACCATGATGAAGCAGTAAGAGAATCACTCTTACTGCTTTTCTCTAGGATAATCACAAAGCTCGGTAATCACACCGCCTGAATGACGCGGGTCCATGTAGATTAAGCGTCTACCTTTCGCGGTCGTACGCAGTGTGTCTTCTAAAAAGGTGATGCCATTTTGTTTGTGAGCGGCCATCGCTTCGTCCAAATCGTCGACACGATAGGCGATATGATGAACACCCTTCCCTCGAGCTTTCATGAACCGGGCAATCGGACTCGTCTTACTAGTCGGACGCAACAATTCGATGACATCCTCTCCAATATGAATGACGGCCAATTCGGTCTCGACCCCGGTGGTCGTGTTCGTATAGCGGTCCACGAGTTTTCCTCCTAAGACCGTCGTGTAAAATGTGATCGCCTCATCTAAGTCTCGAACGGCAATCCCAGTATGATCGATATGCATGTAAATTCCTCCTTCTGCTTCAGTTTGCCTAAAGTTGAACAAAATGTCACTTCACAACGTTTCAAGCCTATCCGATATAATAGGAGAGGGAGGGACAGCGAAATGAACGGAAAAATCACGATGGGTTTGGTGGGCACTTTCGCCTTTGTATCATTTGTGTTTGGACTCTCGCTTGCGACGTTTGTCGACTATCGCATCAATGAAGAACAGGTTGTCCTTGAACGATTAACGACCCATAAACAAATTGGTCCGACCGAGTTGCTGTCTACCGAGGTCGACTTTCATTTAAATGGGTCGAATTATGCGATTCGTTTTAAAGATGAACCAAATATTACGTATTGGTTCAATGTCGTCGATCGCAAAATTAAGTTCGATCGGATTGAATCGCTCGATTTGAGAGATACGGGGCTTCGGACAGAACTGTTTGAAGCGATGCCGCCTCTAGCGATGGAGTCGACTACTGCTGCAGAATAAAAGACGTCGAATGAACAACTTTTTCCTTTGAGAAAGAGTTGGTTTGCTCGACGTCTTTTGATTGTTTAGGAATAAATCGGGGTCGGTGGTGCCTGTAGCATGTACGTATAACGACAAATACTCGAGATTTGGGCGCCGTGACGACGAAGTGTATAACTCAAATCAGGTTGCAAACTTGTTGCTGAAATATGTGCCTCTTCAATGTATCGGAACATGTAGAAAAATTTTTGTTGAAGGAATGAAATAGCTTCCCGCAATAAAGTCTCGTCACAGTCAACGTGCATCTCTTGTATTGAAATATGGTACATATGTAAGCGTACTTTCATGATTCCAATCACTTGTCGGTTCCACTTCACGGAATAGAACAATGTTTGCTGGCGAACTTCTCGTGCGAATTGTTCATCTGTCATCGAAATGGTACCCGGAAGGAGATGACAATGTTCATTTCGAAATGTGAGCCAATCTGCTCTTCTTGAATAGTCCACCAATTCGAGTGTCCAATTGGTATGGGTTGCTTTCTCGCAAGGGATGAATGGTAGATGATACGTTTTGGTTTGATGAAATACTTGAAACCCTGCTGCTTCATATATTCGATGCTTGTCTTGATTATGAGAATCCTCTTCCTGAAGATAGTACGTAATCGGGTACTTTGTTTCTCGACTTCGTTCATAGATCAAACGATGAAGTAGTCCGCGAAAGACGTGACGATCACCATATGTGGCTTGAGAGAGGCGGATGGCATGATCCGTTTCAAGCTGTTCGTCGTTTGCGACGATTGAAGCGAGTGGGGTATCTCGATTGAGTGCGACGTAGACGTGATGATGCGAGGGAAGGGAGAGAAGCAAAGGGGCCTTGCTTAAAGGATATAGCGACTGAATGGAAATACGCTCATGTAACGGTAATTGCCTGCATTCTACAAAACGTAGCGCTCGTTTCACGAAGAATCCTTCTTTCTTTATCAAATGATAAGTACAAATAAATTGTAAGCGCTATCTTGTATCGTGGGGTGTGGCAGAATGATGAAACCTGACTCGAGAAAAAATCAATTACGTAAGAAAAAGGTTCGAGTAAAATAGAACATATCCGTCCAATACAATGAAATGGATTTCCTTTCATCGTTCATCTGTGAGATTCATCAAATGTCAGCGCAACGAACGGATGAGACGTGCTATACTTAAACACAATGAAAACACGGAGTAGGAGTATATGATGAAATACATTTATCAACTGATTCTGGTTTCTGTGCTTTGGTTGACGGTAACACCGTCTGCAGCCATGGCCGAGACAGAACCGGTCGTCATTCATGAAAATATCATTGTCGAAGAAGATGTAGAAATTCATGAAGGATTTCAATCGCCGAATGAAATGGTGTATTTGTTCGTATTAATTGTGTTGTTATCTGTCATCGGACTTGGCATGATGAACACGATTGAATAACGTGAAAACGTTCACAAAAATGCAATAAGTGATTTGGTAACGGTTACAATCGTTCCCTTATACTTATATGTGTAGGAAGAAAGTTCTGCACCAACTTTCTGTCCTCCTTTTCAAATGAACACCCCTCGTTCATATCATGTATTGGAGTCAATCGATCCTATCGATTGACTCCCTTTTTTTAAAATCGGATTCGCTTTTCTTTAGCAATTCGTTTTAAGCGCTTCGTCTCACTAGTGTGTCCGTGACTCTCTAAAAAGTCGACATATACCCGAAATGGTTCGGAGCGATGAGAAAAGAACGGGATATATTCAGAGAACAATTTTTGTTCCGCTTCTTTCAAATTCCCTTCAGCGACGAGAAGGCGGAGTTCTAACATTTTAAGCGCTTGATAGTTTTCGAGCGCGGTATCCTCTGTTTGGGACTTCTCTAACATCCGATCGCAAAGTTTTAAGAGACGGGAGTGAAGGAGTTTTCTTGTATTGGCATGACTGTGTTCGATGGGTAGCGTTGAGAGTAAATCAATTCGTGTAGAATCAACATCTTTTGGCACGTGGAGTGCGGTGTATAGGGCGCGGTCAATCCAAACGGTATCAATCGGGGCATCGAGCTGATAGTAGTGAATGAGTTGCTTGAGCATGGTGACTTGTGAAATTTTTAAAAGGCGAAACGGGTCACTTGTAGAGAAGAGCGGTTCTTCGCCAGCCGATGTAGAGAGGAGGTAAAACATTTCTTCATACATCGTACGTGCTTCTGTGTATTCCTCGGCGTAATGCGCTAAATCGCGAATGATTTTTTTAGCATGAATGTACCAATTTTTTTGGTCGCGTTCTGACATGACTTGATTCGGACGAATGTACAAATGTTCGTACGCAGAATCAACAAACCGTTCAGCCAAGGTGATGGTTTGCGAGAGCGAATGTCGCTCTTCAGAATTTTTTTTCTCTTTATAGCGCGTGAATTGGCTGATCATAAAATCAAAATCTTGATCATCAATCACATCTTTAGGAGTATGACGGTACATTTCGACGAGCAAATCGCGTAACGTCGCCTCGCCATACTGCTCTAACAATACGCGTAACTTTCCGATGCGCATCAGCTCTCCTCCTTTCAGTCAAACTTTTCGTAGGCAATCTCGATTTGGGCAGAAACCAATTATTATTCCTTTCCCGCTTTTCATCTGAAACAACCATTCGCTCTCATGCTTAAGACGGATTTTCGTAAGAAACGTTGTCAGATGATGGCTGGTTCGGGATAATAGAGAAAAATTGATAAAGTTGAGGATCATAATGATGAAAGATGAACAACATTTATCGCGTGTCGAACGTAGAAAGCGCGAATTAGAACATCAAGAAATCGAATCGTCTCGTGTGGACCACGGTGAAACGGACGAGCCCTCTATACGTGCACAATCTGAACAACAGCGTGAACGGGTAACACGCCAATCAGAACATCCCTTTTTAAATGAACAAACCCAAGAATCGCCAAGGACGAAAAATGGGACGGCAAAGTCAAGTCGGAAACGACTGCCCCGGGTTTCATTATTTTCGAAACGGAAATCATCTCGACCAAAATCTCGACAGACGACGAAACCATCAACACCATCAACACCATCTACCCCTGCTAAACGAGAAATAGATCATTCGTCTAAACAACCATCGAAACGAAAGCGTAAATGGAAGGGGAAAGCTGCCCTTTTCTTACTTGCAATGCTACTGATTGTTGGATATTTTGCGACTGCTCCATTTACATTCCTCATTATGGGGAGCGATGCGCGAGTAGGAGAATCGTTGTCGGGATCTCGTACGGACTCCTTGCAGTTGATGGAATTCGTACCACGCTCTGGTACTGTTCAGAATGTATCGATTCCACGTGATACGTATACAGCGATTCCATGTGAGCCTGAACGGGAAGGTGATAAAATCACGCATGCGTTCGCGTTCGGAGGTGCAGAGTGTACGATTGGTGCCGTGGAAGGGCTGACCGACGCCTCGGTCGATGGACAGGTCGTCATCACGTTCGAATCATTCATGGAATTGATTGATTTGATTGGTGGGGTAAATGTCACGGCAACGCATTCGTTTAGCGAGAAAGGGTTCAACCAGACGTATGAGTATACGGAAGGTGTTTCCTATGCGATGGATGGAGACATGGCATTGGCGTATGCGAGACATCGTAAATCGGATACGGATGGAGCACGTTCGAATCGTCAAACGGAGGTCATGACAGCTGTCGCTGAAAAACTGGCAAGTCCTTCAGGATGGACAAAAATTCCGGCGACGTATCGCTTCATGAAAGAAGAAATGGGACTTGAGATGAACGTCTTGCAAATGGCATCTGTCGGATTGACGATGATTTCGAATCCTGAGGTGAATAAGATGCAAGTCGAGGGTCAAGATGCTTATATCAATAACGTGTATTACTATGAACCGTTAGAAGAGAGCGTGCAGGCGATTCGAGACGCCCTTGATTTATCTGTCTGGGGTACTGTCAGATAATTTTAAGAAAAGGGTTTGATTCTGACTTGAAAGAGGAAATTTAAACAAATGAACTACTCTTTTGAGGAGGGAAATTTGAATGAAAGTTTTAGTCATTGGAGCAACAGGAAAGATCGGGAAACGTGTATTGAAAAGCCTGGCGAAAACCCATCAAGTGACCGCTTTAATTCGTTATCCTGAACTACAAGCAGAGTACGAGAAAATGGGTGCACACGTATTGACGGTTGATGTCGAGACAGAACTCGAGAAGAAAGTACATGAGGCGACAAGTGGACAAGATGCCGTTATTATCGCGGCAACTGCTGGCGCGGATGGTTCGAGCACTGAAATTGAACTGCTTGACCGAAACGTTGCGATGAATGCCATCGATGCCGCTAAGAAGGAACGGGTACGTCATGTTGTCTTACTCAGTGCCTATGGCGCTGATCAACCGAACGCTGCACCGAAAGAACTCTTTAACTTTCTGTCAGCTAACAATGCCGCTGACGAGTATATCGAACATAGCGGTTTGAACTATACGATCATTTGCCCAGTGACCATTGTTGATGAACCGAGTAAAGGTTCAATCGAAGCATCAGAGGACTTGAGTGATGCGGATGGTGCGACGATTTCCGAAACCGATGTCGCGACTGTCATCGCAGCGTCTCTCGACAACCGAGGTCTGTACGGTCGCCGAATCGAAATCAAGTCTGGTAGCACACCGATTAATGAAGCGCTCGACTTTGAAGGGCGTGGAGAGGTTGCGAACGGCGGAAGAACGACATTACGTCGACCACAACGATCATAATGAGTTGAGGAGAAGATGATATGGAACGGAAACTTTATAAAGACCCAAACAATAAAATGATTGCTGGTGTTTGTTCAGGGCTTGGAAACTATCTAGGGGTGGACGTCACCATTATGCGAGTCCTATTCGTGGCGATGGCGCTTCTCGGTGGCCCGGGACTCCTCATTTATATCATTCTGGCACTCATCATGAAAAAGCCGGTGTCAGAATATGAAGCCGAACAAGACGATCGCTTCTAAATCAAAAATCAATCCGACAAGACGTCGGATTGATTTTTTAGTTTTCCATATATAATGTATAACTCGCTTCGAACGTTTCGTTTGGTGGGAGGAGTTGGATCCCTTCTTTGTGTAGGAAATCTTTTCGATGGCCTTTATAATCCGCATGTCCGAACCAAGGTTCCAAACAGACGAACGGAGCGTCTTTCTGCGGCGGAGACCAGATGCCGAAATGCGTGAAAGAGGGACTCTCCATCACGATGGCTGCACCGGTTGGTTGATGTCGGAGTGCAGCATACTCAATTTTCTCAAAAATGAGTGCATCGTCGTCAAATAACGACCGAGTGAGGGGGATATACTGACGCTCTCCGAGTGGTTGATACGCGCCTGTTAAATAAGGGCCCTCGAGCAAATAGCGATCGAGGGAGCGGATTTCGCCGAAATCGATCACGTAGTCTTCAAATGTCCCGCCCATGAACGGAATATTGAATGCAGGATGACCACCGATGCTAAACGGTAACGTCGTTTCGCCCGGGTTATGGACGCGATACGTCACAATCACTTCTTCGCCCACAAGTTGATAGGACACGGTCAGTGTGAATGGGAATGGATAGTGTTGACGTGATTCCGATGTATCGTTCAATGTGAAGCGGACCGACGTGGCAGTCGAAGATTCGACCTCGAACATAGCGTCCCGAGCGAATCCGTGTTGACTCATCGTATAGGTGTTTCCCTCATATACATATTGATCATCGAGCAATCGACCGACAATCGGGAAGAGGATCGGGGCTTGTCGTCCCCAATAGGTCGGGTCCCCTTGCCATAAGAGTTCAGTTCCGGATACTTTCCAACTCGTCATCTCAGCACCTTGTGCCTTTAAGGTTATCTGTATTTTCTCGTTTTGAAGTTGCACAATCCATACGCTCCTTTACGGGTTTATGATAAGTTAAGTGTAGAAATCTTAAGTAAAACAAACAAGGGGTAAATGATGCGCTTACAAAGAATTGGTATTGGAACGCTGATCCTTCTATTGATTGCTGGCCTCGCATATAAAGGCTACGAGGAATATATGATGACACAAAAGAAAGAAGAAGCGGTTCCGATCGTCCAAAATGAATCGGTATTAGGAGGACTTGAAGTGGGGCAACAAGCCCCGGACTTCACTTTGAATACGTTAGATGAGGAGAATTTGACCCTTTCTGAGTTCCGAGGACAGCCGGTCGTCATTAACTTCTGGGCCTCTTGGTGTCCGCCATGCCGGGATGAGTTTCCTGAACTCGTATCGTTTGAAGAAGCGACAGGCATCCCAGTACTTGGCGTGAACGTCACCAAAAATGAGCGACGAGGAAAAGAGGACGTGGAGGCATTCCTAGATGAGTATCCCGTTGATTTTCCGATTTTGCTAGATGAAGAGGCCGCTGTCGAGCAACAATATCGTGTTGTCGCATTACCGACAACGTACGTTCTAGATGCAAAAGGGATCATCGTGGCGAAAAAAACGGGTCCGGTAGACGAGGCGTGGCTTCAGCAACAAATCGACGACATCTCAGAATGATTCATTCGAAAAAAAGCTGAACGAACTGCCCGGTTAGAGAGGGCAGATTGTTCAGCTTTTATAGTGTTGCTTGATCAATGCGTCAAAGTTAGGGGTCATATCTTCTTCAAGATAGTAATGATGGTTGTCTCGAATGATTGTATCACCAACACGTGCTTCGGATGGTAGGAATCGTCTAGGGATGAAACTTGAGCCGTTGTTCCATCTCAATACGGCATATTTTCCCTCGATTCGTACCAATGTACCGTACTTAATCATACCTCTTCCTCCTCGACGAGCAGCTTCTGTCTCTTTTTATCCTTACATCATGTATTCCCAAATTCCACAAAAGCTACACATCTTTACACATGTCTGTCTAATCACTATAGGGACGTTGTATCAAAAAACGATAGAGGTTAAATGCGGGAAATGTGAAGGAAGTTTGAAGAAAACGCTTTCTTTTTTTGAAATGGTCTTTTATAATGAAACCACGGGGTGATTATGACGAAACTGTGAACAATGGGGGGATGGTCATGTTTTCTTCTGCAATGATTGGGTTACTCGCTCTGACGGGAGTAACGATCTATGGGGTTGACCGTATGTTCACGGTCCGCTCAGAACGCGTCACTAAGAAATAGGTCTACATAGGGGGAAATCGCAACGTCTTGGGGAGACGTTGCGATTTTTTTATACGTCTTGTTGACGAGACCGACGATCGGTCTCTTTTTGTTCCACCATCTTTCGATTCCGCTCATGAACACGGTCAAAAAAAGCGTGCTCTGGCCATGCGGAGGACCAATGACGTTCTTCGGGGAGTGCCAAGATATATTCTTCCGCCGCACTCAATCTCTCAATCATGTGACTCCGGCTGTCGCACAAATCGCCGTGCCCTGGTACGAACCAGCGAATCTCATGTTCGTAGATGAGTGATTGCAAGGTTTGTAACGTGTCGAGATAGGCGGTTGGGTCGTGTTCGATAAAAGGTGGCTCGACATTAGACCCATAATCTCCACAAACGAGAAGATTCATGGATTCGATGAGAACCGACATATGTGTCGCGTCATGGCCCGGTGTAGAGAGGAAGGTCACGGGCACTGAACCGATTAAAAGCGTTTGATCGGGTTGGATGACCAGGTCGATGTCCGGTTTTTGAATCGGGTGATCAATATAATATTGTTCATAAAACTCGCGAATCTCATTTAATTGGTCAGATGAGTCTGCATCGACGAAAGCCTGTGAGGCAATCGTTGTGGCATCTGCAAAGCCGTAAGCTCCGATGATGTGGTCAAAATGATGATGTGTGAAGATGACATAAAGCGGCCGATTCCGACGGTGTAATTCGATGTCACGACGGATTGTCGCAATTTCTTCGGGGAGCCAGGTCGGGTCAATCAACAAAAGGGCATCTGGTGTATCGATGAGGGTCGATGTCGTTCGCATCAACGCGCTTTCGTATACGGTAAAGGATTGCAGCTTCGCTTGAATCAATGGAGTTCCTCCTTGTCTGTATGGATTCAATCACTCTTTTCCCCAAAACAATAGACGGAACAACAAAAAAGCAGAAAGTCGTGTGACTTTCTGCTTTTTGCAAGGTCTCAACCGTGCAGTGTATGTGTGCGAGATACTCTCGCGTATATGTCGATATTGGAGCGGGTGAAGAGAATCGAACTCTCGTCATCAGCTTGGAAGGCTGAGGTTTTACCATTAAACTACACCCGCATCAAAGAAAAAATATGGAGCGGGTGAAGGGAATCGAACCCTCGTCATCAGCTTGGAAGGCTGAGGTTTTACCATTAAACTACACCCGCGAAACGTATTAACTCTTAACGTTACTTTGATATAATAGCATATACGATGGAATTTGCAAACCCTTTTTTAAAAAAACTTTTTAGGTTGCAGAATCCTATTCACAACGCAGATAATAGAAAAAAGGGGAGAAATGAAATATGAGTGAGCGAAAATCATATTTACGACTGATGGGTGAAGGGTTTCGAATGTTGAAACAATCGAAACAAACGAACACGACGGTGTCTCTCCGAAGTTGGACGTTTTCGATCCATCATGAACAAGAATGGCAGGTTGTGTTACGAACGAATCGAATCAAGTGGGTCGGATTACCAAGTATGACGTTTGAGATTCATCCGGATATGATTCAAATAGGAGATCTTCGAGTCACCCGTCACGCACAATCGAACGAAGTACGTTTGACAATCGATGAAGAATGGGGATTGGAAAATAAGGTTGTTTGTGACAACCTAGAATGGGAAACGTTCGTCGATGCGCTCAAACAAGTGAAGGGGGAGTAAGCGTGAGTGGAGAGAGGTTGTATCGGATGGAAGCCGAGGCTCGAGGGAGTGCTTGGCGTGCCCGGGTTCTAACAGGAATTCAACGATTTCGATTTTATAAAGGGGAATTGCTTGCACCGACAAACCGACCGTATGTCGTGTTAAGCATCTCGCAAGATGAAGGAGCCCTGCCAGATTTAATTGAGACCGATATGGGTATCCTCTTGATCCATGAGCGGGTGGGACCTATCTTTATGAATGTCTGTCCGTATGACGTTCAGCTCGTTCGTGTCGAGCTTCATACGAGTACCGGGAAAACCGATCGTTACTGTGCGCTGAACGTCCTCCGCCGCTTTGAAATCGAATACCTTGAACATTCAAACGAATATCGTCCGCTGAGTGCGGATCGACTCTATTTCCTATCCAATCAAACTGTCCGCATGAACTTATTTGGACATATGATCGCCCAAGACGTAAATAGCCAACGTCTTTACGTGACCGAACGCTTGAAGTACGCGCTTCAAGCTAAAATGGTCACAGGGCTGGCATTCAAGCAAGTAAAGGAGAAAACAGCATGAAAGAGTACGAAATTGATGGGTGGTTCCGCCTGACGTATCCGGAACATTATGAATACAGCGAAGAGGAAGACTATGTGAGTTTTTACTCGACGGAAGCGGATGCGCAAGGGACGCTTCAAATCTCAATCTATGAATCAGAAGATTCGCAAGAACCAAAACAATCCGCTATGAGCGAATTGAATACGTTCTTAGGCGAATTTCCGATTGATGTAAAGATTGCTCCAAGTGTCACGACTGAAACGAGTGATATGACAACGGCCTACGCAAGTGGGATTGAAGATGGGATGCATTTAGATGTATGGTCCTTGACCGATGGGAAACGGCTCTTATTCTTAACTTACGTAGCCGATCAGGTGACCGATGAAAAGATGGAAATCGAGTCCATTATCGATTCGATTGAGTGGACATAAAAGGAGACACGACGCCAACGAGGCGCGTGTCTCCTTTTTTACTGATATTTTGGTACATCGAAGTTGAGTGTGTAAGCATCAAGTGATTGATAGATATTATAGATGCTTGTCGTTTGTTTTGCGGCCCATCCGATATCCGTTGCATATTGGTGCGTTCCTGGTGAAGAAGGATTGAAGCGCATCTTATACAGCGTATTTTGTTTATATGTCGGGTGATTGATATAGCTAGCCCCAATCCAGTAAGCTCCTCCGATAATCGCTTCTTTAGGAGAGAACCACTTTTGTTGGAAGGCGTATTTGGCGCCGTTTCCAAGAGGGTTGCTATCTGTTGCTTGAATACCGTACATATTATAGACGGTTGCGGCAACAGGACGTTCCGGATAAATCCGATTCCCACTCGAGTTAATTAATGCATTCCCATCTTTATCGACAGGAACTCCTTTTGCGAGAAGGGATGTACCATGTCCAGTTTCAAGGATGGCATGCGAGAGAAGATACACTTCGTTCACGCCATACATACTAGCCGCATCAACGAATGCCTGACCTTGTCCGCTGAGCGTTCCTTTTGATGTGAGGACCTTGTTCAATGTTGTCGCAGTTGTCCCAGCGCTCTTCGATAAATCTAAGAATTGATAGAATGATCGAGAGTTTGCATCAATCTGGCTAGGATCGACGTATGGAAGAAGATCATCAACTGATGCACGACGCCAAGTGTTATCAAAGACTCGGATATTGTGTCCGGCCGGTCGTTTATACGAAATCGTATAGTATGTGCCGGATTGACCTGTAATCGTAACGGTTTCGCCTGTATTAATTTGACCGTACGCATGAGATGTTAAAATTGGACGGCTCAAAATGTTGGCGGTTCCGACGACTGAACTTGGTGTCACGTAACCGGTCATCGTGCCGTATTTTACTTTATACCAAACGGTTGACCCGGAAGTATAACGGTCAACGTATTGAATTGACGCACCATATGGAATGGTGACGAGCGAGGACGAGCTTGAAGAGGCTGTCATCTTCAAAGCGGTTCCTAACCCTGAGACAACAGTCATCTCAGATTTCACAATCTTTCCTGTCGATCCGTTGACACTTACCCAAGCACGAGGTAGGTAGGCTTCATCGTATCGATGTGCATCCGTTTGGGCGAATTGAGCCACTTGACGGTCTGCCATCTGACGAACTGTCATCGGATAACTAGTATACGAAACTTTTTTCGTGATACCTGTCGCAGGTGGGGTCGTTGTGACAGGTACGACGTAATCGGTATGAATATAGTTGCCGCTATACGTACCACTTGTAAGAAGTGCCCAGTCTGAACCGACAATTGGTTTGATGTTGACAATCGTTCCCGTACTTAACGTTCCGACTTTATTTGCTGTTGTCACTTCAGGCGTCGAACGAACGTTGAGTGGCTCGTTCCCATCTACATAGATACGAACTTGACGTTCTTCTTCGTATTGTTCGTCTGACGGTACTGTTTTCGAGAAGTAATCTGCCGTCGCATAACCTGTAATCGGACCGTATTCGATTTTAAAGAATCGTTCCGTGAGACCAGGTTCCGACACTTGTTGAACTTTCGTGCCGAATGGAATGACCGCAACCTTCACTTTTTCAGCATCCGAGCGGTTGTATAAAACGACATCACGCGTTGTATAATAATCTGTTTTCACCACGACCTCTGGATCTTTTAATGAAAAGTGACTAGAACCTGCATATCCTGTTTTTCCGTCATAGCGAATCTTGAACCAAGAACTAGAAAGACCGCTTTGTGAAAGCTGTTCTACTTTTGCACCAAATGGGATCGTGGCAATCTTCGTCGCTCCGGCTGCAGACGAACTATACATCGCTACATTTCGAATCGCAAAGTATGGTGTGATCGTCACTTCTTCAGGTGCCTTCGTTGAAAAATGACGAGCGGCAGCGAAGCCGGTGACTCCATCATATTCAATTTTGAACCAAGAGTCCGATAAGTTGGCATCCGATACTTGGACGACTTTTGTTCCTTCTTGAATCGTGCGTAGACGAGCTGCTCCGGAAGCGGATGACTCATATAACACGAGGTCTCGAACCGCATAATAGGTTGTTTTGACGACGGCTTCAGGTTTTGATGTCGAGAAGTTACGCGCGGCCGCATAGCCGACCGTGTCCCCGTATTGGACTTTATACCAAGATGAACTCAATCCGTTCACGTATACACGCTTTACTTCTGCCCCAAGTGGAATTGTTGCAATTTTTGATGCACCAGTTCCTGAACTATTGTAGAGCGCGACATTCTTCACCGCGTAATATGTCGTGACTGCTTCTGGAGCAAGCGAAGTCGCGGTAAAGTTACGTGCTGGTGCATAACCGACAAGTGAACCGTATTCGAGTTTATACCATGAACCCGTCGCGCCTAATGAATCGAGGTAAGTGACTTTCGCACCTTCTGGAATCGTTGCGATTTTAGACGCACCTGAACCGGTCGAATCGTACAAGACGGCAGTTGTCGAAGCGTAAAACGAAGGACTTGTTTCGCTGAAGTATCGTGCTGCCACATATCCTGTATATGTACCAAATTGTACTTTATACCAAGATCCTGTCGCCCCGTGAGTAGATAGATGCGTCACGAGTGATCCTTTTGGGATGACTGTTTCGATTGAAGCGGACGTTGACATGGAAGAACGAAGATTGACGTTCATTTCAGCTACATATAATGAAGCGGATGTAGTAGAGGCTGTTGTCATAGATGAACCGATTGTCAAATACGTAGAAGAAACGTATCGTTTTTGACCTTCGAAGTTGATTTGTGCCCATTCATCGTTGACGGTGTATACATCTACCGTTGTTCCTTCCGTTAATTTGCCGACGATTGAAGACGATGTCGACGAATCAGACCGTACATTTAAAATGGGTGTGTTGACTGTTCCTTCGGATGTTGCTGCATATGATTGGAGTGGTGCGAGAGTGCTCAGTATCGTTCCTGAGACAATCGTGGCTACTCCTAATCTTGAGAGTGTCGATTTCAATATGTTACCCCTTTCGGATGAGAGAGCATGATTAAATTGATTGCGGTCTAAGTATAACGTACTTAAAAAATGGAAAGAAGAAGTAGAATTACAAAAAAGGTAAATGCTTAAAATAATTTTTCTAAAATAAGGTAAATGAAAAATCCCCTTATAAAAGGGGATTAAGTAAATTAATGGATTCTGTTTTGCTTCATCCAAGCAAGAATATCTGACCATACTTGTTCGCGGTGTGCTTCACGAAGGATTTCATGTCGAGCATTGTCGTAAGTGACGACTGCGAGCTCGACATCCGCATTACGATATTTCTTAATGATTCCGTTCAACCCTTCTCCGTCATGCGTGACAGGATCGTCCATTCCGGCAACGAACAGAACTGGAAGAGACTTCGGATGTTCATGAATCCGTGCAGACGTGGTGACATCTAATGAAGCGCGTGTCACTTCATGTAAAAAACCGAGGGAAGGCAAACCGCCACAATTTGGGTCGGCGAGATAGGAGTCGACTTCGTCTGGAACACTTGAAAGCCAGTCGCTATCCGTTCGAGCAGGTAAAAACTTAAGATTATAACGTCCGAATAACAGTCGTTCAAAAAAACGAGATTGGTGTGTTTCGTGTGTTCGTTTCATCGCGGTAGCAATTAAGCGATGCCCGAGTTCGCCTGCAACTCCTGGATGAGGAGGCGGGGCGACGACGACGATTCCGGATAAGGCGTGCCCCATGACTTGACCGAGCTTTCGAACGAGAAGAGAACCGAAACTATGACCTATTAGATATGTCGGACGATCATCCTCATATTGACGGATGAGGAACTGTGCATCCTCAACAAGTTGTTGGAATCCCGTTCCTGGCGTGAGATGCCCATATGTGCGTTGGTCATGAGCGCTTGTACCCGCACCACGCAAGTCACACACAAACACATCATAGCCATTATCTGCCATAAACTGTGCAAACTCAATATATCTTTCATGATGTTCGAGCATCCCGTGAAACATGAATATTTTTCCAATCGATTGCTCTGCCTGAACGTGCATCACTTCTGTTTGATACCCGTCAGGATACGTCAACTCCGATACGATCATGTGTCATCCCCCTATTAGAAAAGGCCGATTGCTTTTCCGGATTCGTCAATTCCCATATTGAGAGCTGCTGGATGTTTCGGTAACCCAGGCATCGTCAACACGTTGCCTGTTAAGGCGACGAGGAATCCTGCTCCCACTGAAGGTTTTAATTCGCGAACAGTGATGGTGAATCCTTGTTGATAACCGAATTTTGAAGGGTCGTCTGAGAGGGAGAACGGTGTCTTCGCCATACAAATGGGAAGGTCCGACCAGCCGTTCGCCTGAACATCTTGCATTTGCTTTTGTGCTTTGGCGGTAAACACGACGTCTGCAGCACCATATACTTCTCTCGCAATGGTTTTAATCTTTTGTTCGATCGAATCGTTCAACTCATACAGAGGCGTAAGTTTGCTTTCGTTCGACTCGACGGCGTCAATGACCGCTTCGGCTAACTGTCGACCACCAAGTCCGCCGTTTGCCCATACTTCGCTGAGCGAAGCACGAATACCGTGTGCCGCACACCAATCAAGAACGGTTGCAAGTTCCTCTTCTGTATCTGAATTGAAACGGTTCAATGCGACGACCGTAGGTAGTCCGAGTTTTTTCATCGTATCGATATGTTTGGCGAGTAATTTCAATCCTTCTCCGACTGCACCGACATTCTCGATGTGAAGCTGATCTTTTGAAACGCCACCGTGCATTTTTAAAGCGCGAACGGTTGCGACGAGTACGACCGCATCCGGATTCAAATCACCGACTCGAGATTTGATATGACAGAACTTTTCTGCCCCGAGATCGGCACCGAACCCAGCTTCCGTCACCACATACTCCCCAAGCTTTAATGCAGTCTTCGTTGCAATCAATGAATTGCATCCGTGCGCGATGTTTGCGAACGGTCCGCCGTGAACGAGTGCAGGCGTTTGTTCGAGCGTTTGGACGAGGTTCGGTTTAAAGGCTTCCTTCAACAGTAACGTCGCCGCCCCGGCCGCCCCGATTTGTTCTGCCGTGATTGGTTCTTTTTGATGGTCATAGGCGACTACGATTCGCTTGATGCGTTCTTCGAGGTCGTCCAATGAATCGGCCAGACAGAGAATCGCCATGATTTCCGAAGCGACGGTAATATCAAATCCGTCCTCACGAGGGACTCCGTGAGCAGGACCACCGAGACCGACCGTGACATGACGAAGTGCGCGGTCGTTTAAGTCAAGGACACGCTTCCAGACGATATGTCGGACATCGATCCCAAGGTCGTTTCCTTGATGCAAGTGATTGTCAATCATGGCACTGATCGTATTATGGGCCGATGTGATCGCATGCATATCACCTGTGAAGTGGAGGTTGATGTCTTCCATCGGGAGAACTTGACTGAAGCCACCACCAGCAGCGCCACCTTTTAGACCCATCGTCGGACCGAGTGAAGGTTCGCGCAGACAGACGATTGCTTGTTTATCCAACTGGTTCAACGCTTGTCCGAGACCAACTGTCACCGTCGATTTTCCTTCACCAGCTGGTGTCGGATTGATCGCTGTGACGAGAACGAGTTTTCCGTCTTTCTGCGTTTTCACACGTTCGAGGACATCGTAAGAAAGTTTAGCTTTATATTTCCCGTAAAGATCTAGATCATCTTCATGTAATCCGATTTTTGCTGCGATGTCTTTAATCGGCAAGGTTTTGGCTTGTTGGGCAATCGTAAGGTCAGATAATGGTTTCGTCGTTGTCATTCAAAAAGTCCCTCCGTTTATCGAACGATATCTTTCTATTATCTTAAAATCATTCGGAAATTTCGGATTAAAATATGAATCAAGGCAAATCATATTTAATCCGTTCGTATTATCATTGATTTTATCATAACTCATCACGCCTTCAAATTCATTCATTCCGTTCAATATTTTCCACCCTTTCCGTCAAATGTATCCGTTTTCATTAAGGGTTTGACACGATACAGTGATAGTGGAGGCGATACACATGACTGAGACTACTAAACGGACGAAACGCAGAGGGAATTGGAAGAAACCTGCGAGCTTTATAGCATTTGTTGGACCTGCTTTTCTGGCATTTGTCGCAATCGTACTCATCCCATTTTTTAATGGCATTTACTATAGTTTCACTGATTGGAACGGCGTGACCGGAGAACTGAACTTTGTCGGATTGGATAACTATCATCGCTTGTTCTTTGAAGATGAGCAGTTCCGCGCTTCTTTTTGGATTACGACGAAATATACGCTTGTGTCTGTCCTATTGACGAATATCGTCGGTTTCTCATTGGCGCTATTATTGACGATGAACATTAAGACGCGAAACTTCCTACGCACAATTTTCTTCATGCCGAACTTGATCGGTGGCTTAATTCTTGGGTTCATCTGGCAGTTCATTTATGTAAAAGGATTTGCCTCGATCGGTGCGTTGACGGGGTGGAGCCTGTTCGAATTACCATGGCTCGGAGATGCGCAAACGGCATTTTGGGGAATCGTGATTGTCGCCATCTGGCAAGGTGGCGGGTATGTCATGGTCATCTACATCGCGGCGCTACAAAACGTGCCGACTGATTTGATGGAGGCGGCACGAATTGATGGGGCGAATCGTCTTAAGATGCTCCGCCATATCACGCTACCGATGATTATGCCATCGATTACCATCTGTTTGTTCCTGACCATCTCTTGGTCATTCAAAGTGTTTGATACGAACTTGTCGCTCACGAATGGTGGACCGTTCAAATCGACCGAGATGTTAGCCTTAAATATCTATACGGAGTCTTTTGTGAATAATAATTATGGTCTCGGGTCAGCGAAGGCGGTCATCTTCTTCTTGGTCGTGGCTGCGATTACGGTGACGCAAGTGTACGTGACGAAAAAACGGGAGGTGGAAGCATGACGACGGAAAAATTGGAACATGTCGAGAGAAACGTAGAGAAGACACCGAAGCGTATCCCGCAGCGTCCACTTCGCCCGGGAACGTATTCTTGGAACCTTGGAATTATTGAGCTCGTTGCCATCTTGCTCGGACTACTCTATTTGGTCCCGTTCTATTACGTTGTCGCCAACTCGTTCAAATCGATGGCTGAAATCTTTACGAATACGTCCGCCTTACCGAACGAGTGGTTGACCTCAAACTATACAGAAGCATGGGAAGCGATGAATTATGGACGTGTCTTTTTGAACTCCCTTCTCATCACGGTCGGAGCGAATGCGGTCATTGTCATCTTCACCTCGATGGCGGCATGGAAACTCGTTCGGACGAAACATTGGGTTTCCACAATGATCTTTTTCTTGTTCGTGGCAGCGATGGTCATTCCGTTCCAGTCCATCATGATTCCGCTCGTGAAAGTTTCGAGTATCCTCGGTCTGTTGAATAGTCATTGGGGCCTGATCGTCATGTATCTAGGTTTTGGGTCTGGTATCTCAGTATTCCTTTATCACGGATTCATGAAGTCGATTCCTGAGGAGATTGAAGAAGCCGCCATCATCGACGGTTGCTCGACATGGGGTGTCTTCTGGCGCATCGTCTTTCCACTTCTCAAGCCGATCACGGTGACAATCGTCATCTTGAACAGTCTATGGATTTGGAATGACTTCTTATTACCATCGCTTGTTCTTCGTGATGTCGAGTTACGGACCATCCCGCTCGCGACATTCTATTTCTTTGGACAGTACACGAAACAATGGGATTTGGCATTAGCAGGTTTAGTGTTAGGAATCGTTCCCCTTCTGGTCTTTTTCTTCGGCATGCAAAAGCATATCATCAAAGGGATCACAAGCGGTTCGATTAAATAACCCTCCCAAGGGAATCCTCCGTTCGCTACACGGAGGATTATTTTTTTTGAAAAAAATCGTTGACATTAATCTGAATATTTATAATAATGAACTCAATTCAATTGTGAACGACGTCGAAAGGACGAGTACACGAAGGTAGTGAGCCAAGCGATCCGGGGGTGGTGTGAGCCCGGTCTTAACCCTTCGTCGAAAAACTTCCTGGAGTCGCTACCCGAACGCTTTGCCAGTAGACGTAGCCGGACCGCTCCCCGTTATCGGAGTTACGAGATGATTGTCTCGAAAAAGTGAGTAGATTCGTCTACTAATTTGGGTGGCACCGCGGAACCGAAGTCTTCCGTCCCATGTTCGATGGGAATGGAGGGCTTTTTTTCATGGCTTCATTTTCAAATATTCCACAATTGGAGGAAACGGAAAATGACAACAGCAACAAGCACGATGAAAGAAAGACAGCAGACGATTGCAGCAGTAAAGGCACTCTTTGAGGAGAAAGTCTCACGTGAACTCGGACTGATTCAAGTACAAGCACCGCTATTCGTCGAATCGGCGAGTGGGGTCAACGATCACTTGAACGGTGTGGAGCGTATCATTCAGTTTGATACGATGTATCCGGGACATGAACTTGAAATCGTTCAGTCACTCGCGAAATGGAAACGTGAAGCGCTCGGTCGTTACGGATTCGGTGTCGGTGAAGGATTGTACACTCAGATGCGTGCCATTCGACGCGACGAAGAACTCGACGCGACACATTCTTTATTCGTCGATCAGTGGGACTGGGAACGAGTGATTGCTCGAGAAGAACGGACGATGGAATACTTGAAAGCAACGGTGGAGTCGATTTACGCTGCGCTCCGTGAAACAGAAGCGGAAGTAGAGAAAGCGTACGGTGTTGAAGCGATTCTTCCGGAAATGATTCATTTCATCACGAGTCAGGAGTTGGAGGATACGTATCCGATGATGACGCCGAAAGAACGTGAATCGGCTATCTGTAAAGAGTATGGTGCGGTCTTCATCTCACAAATCGGAGATCTTCTCGCTTCAGGTATGAAACACGATGGACGAGCGGCAGACTATGATGATTGGTCGCTCAACGGAGACATTCTCGTGTGGCACCCTGAGCTCGAGTCAGCATTTGAACTGTCATCGATGGGCATTCGTGTCGACGAAGTGGCACTTGATGCGCAACTGAAGAAAGCAGACGCGGAAGAGAAGCGCGCGTACCCATTCCATCAAGGAGTGCTCGAAGGAACGCTTCCGCTTACAATCGGGGGCGGAATCGGACAATCGCGTGTCGCAATGTATCTCTTGCGCGCGCGTCATATCGGAGAAGTGCAAACATCGGTCTGGCCGCAAGAAGTCATTCAATCGTGTAAAGAAGCTGGCATCAGCTTGTTGTAATATAATAAGAAGAAACACGGAACAGGACTCGAAAAAAGAGTCCTGTTTTTCTGTGCAACATTTTCCACCCTATCCGTCAATTTTGACACCTACATTGTGGAAGCGTTTTCATTTAAAGTTGAGTTTGTAAAGATGGATAAGGTTAAGGGAGGAAATGAGATGAAACGGAAGTGGAAATTGTCTACAGCGGTCATGACGGCTGGAATGGTCTTATCACTCGCGGCTTGCGGCGGCGGATCACTCACGGACGAAGGTTCTTCTGAAGGAAATGCAGATAGCGGCGACAAAAAAGACGTCACGTTAAACGTCTTCCAATTCAAAGCGGAGATTGCGAAAGACCTTGAAGCGATGGCAAAAGAGTATGAAGAGGAAACGGGTGTGAAAGTCACGGTTCAAACCGTCGGTGGTGGAGCAGACTACGGTGCGGCCCTCAAATCACAATTCGCCTCAGGAAATGAACCGGATATCTTCAACAACGGTGGATTCACGGAAGCACAAACATGGAAAGATAAACTCGAGGACCTCTCAAGCGAGAAGTGGGTCGGAGATTTGACAGAAGTCGCCAAAGAGCCGATGACGATGGACGGTAAACTGTACGGAATGCCAATGAACCTCGAAGGTTACGGATTTATCTATAATAAAGAACTATTTGAAAAAGCAGGGATCAAAGAGTTACCGAAAACACTCTCTGAACTGACAGATGCTGCTGAAAAACTTGAGCAAGCGGGAATCACACCGTTCTCTGTCGGTTATGCAGAGTTCTGGATTTTAGGAATCCACTTGTTGAACATTCCGATGGCGCAACAAGACGACCCGGATGCATTTATTCAAGAGCTCAATGAGAATAAAGCGAAGTTTGAAGACAATGAACAGTTCCAAGAGTTTTTGAAATTGTTTGATTTGACGATTAAATACGGAAACAAAAACCCGTTGACGACGGACTACAATACACAAGTCACACAGTTCGCCCAAGGAGAGACAGCAATGCTCCAACAAGGGAACTGGGCACAACAAATGATCCTCGACGTAAATCCAGATATGGAGATGGGATTCGTCCCAATCCCAATCAATGACGATGCGGAGAAGATGGACCGACTTCCGGTCGGTGTCCCGAACAACTGGGTCGTCAACAAAAATTCGAAGTATAAAGAAGAAGCGAAAGACTTCTTAGAGTGGATGGCGACGTCGGATACAGGGAAAGACTACATGGTCAACAAGTTCAAGTTCATCCCTGCCTTCAAGTCGATTGAAGCCAACGACCTTGGACCACTCGCAGACGATATCTTGGCGTATTCGAATGAAGGGAAGACCATCTCTTGGAACTGGTTTAAGTATCCGGATGGAGCAGTGAATGAATATGGTGCCCTTATGCAGGCATATGTCGGTGGACAAAAAACAGGTGAAGAGATGCTTCAGGACTTCACGAAAGTATGGCAAGACAAAGTGAAATAAGCATGGCACAGACGGTGAAACGACCCCTTCACCGTCTGTGTTTTTTTTATGAAGAAATTGTCACAGGAATCCCATATAAACCACACACATACCGGTGGGGGTTTCAGTAGAATGGATGTTGTAAGCGCTTATGAGAAGGAGGGGGCATGAAACGAATATTGAGTTGTATCCTATTTTTGTGTTGGACAACACAGGTAGAGGCGGAAGAACACTCGATTCCGTTGACTGAACCCATCGTCATTGAGTCGAATGAGCATGTGGATGGAGACGGAAAAACATATACGAGTTGTGGCCATCCCGCATTTATCATGCGTGGAACCGGTGCTGTTCTCGAACGTGTATCAGTACAACAATGTGAGAACGACGATGTACCAGCCATCCAAGTATCTGGTCTCGGACATCAACTGCTTGATGTGTCGATCGAGTCCGCTGGTACTGGACTATTGATTGAGGATAGTTATGGAGTTCGAGTCACACGAATGTCCATTGACGGGAATGGACAGGCGGATGGGATGGTGCTCCTTGATAGTGAGGCGACCGAACTGCGTGGAGTTGTAGTGAAGAGAGTGAGAGACGGGATATACATAGAGAATGGATCTCGGCACACAATCGTTCGACCGGTCGTTTCGCATTCACGCTACGGCATTCACTTGATGTTTCCGACTGATGTGGTGATTTCGGTGCCCGAACTCCATCATAATTTGACCGGTGCGATGATTATGGGAACGAATCGAGTCGTCTTAAAAAATGGGAATGTACACGACCAGTTCGGTGGAACGGCGACGGGGCTGATGCTCTATGAGGCAATCGATACGACCATCGAGATGACGAACGTATCTGGAAATCATATCGGCTTGTTCGCGGAGCAGTCAGTAGGAACGATTCTTGAACGGAATACGATTAACGGCAACGATATCGGCTTTCAATTCAAGCAAGCAACGGGGATGATGATTCTTCAAAATAACCTGTTAGGAAATCGTGAACCGGTGACGATGGTCGAGTCGCATGACAACGTTGTACAAGGAAATGTCTGGGGTGGGACGACGTTGGACCTAGATCGTGACGGGTATAGCGAAATCCCATTTCAAACCGAACCGTACTTGTTCTTATTAACTGATTCATATGAAGCGCTAGAATTATTATACGGGTCCCCGGGACTTCTCCTATTAGAAAACATTCTGAGAAGTCCGAACGATGTATCGTTGACGGACCTTTCACCGCAAACCTATACAGCAAGGTGGGAGTGGAGCGGTTCGATTTGGAATTTAGGGAGTATCATTTTACTTATTATCATTTGGATATTTGGGAGGAAACGACATGAAATCGTATAAACAAGTAGCAGGATTATTATCCATCGCAGGATTATCATTGGCACTCGGAGCATGTTCGAGTGCATCGGCAGAACCGTTTGAAATCAAATGGGGCGAAACAGAGTGTGAAGTGTGTAAAATGAAAGTCATGGATAAGCAGTTCGCAGCGGAAGCCATCATGGAAAATGAAAAAGGATATGCGTTTGATGACATCGGTTGTCTCATGCGTGATTGGTATCCTGAACAAAAAGAAGAAGATATTGCTGCGATGTACGTGAAAGATTTCAATACGAAAGAGTGGGTCGAATTAGACGAAGCGATGTTCGTGTACGACAAAGAGTCGAAAACACCAATGGCGTACAATATTCTCTCGTTCGCGAAAGAGGCTGATGCTGAAGCCTATATCGAAGAGAATGGTGGAGATATGATGGACTTCGAACAATTGAAAGACCATTCGTGGGAGCGCGGCGAGATGCACATGAAGATGGATGGCGAAGGCTCAATGGATCAAGATAGCGAAATGGACATGGATACAGAAGAAGAAGGGCAATAATCGATGTCACTGTGGCGAATGGAATGGGCGCGGAGTCTGAGACAGCGTGAGAACTATGTATTCTTAGTTATATGGATTCTCACGCTCGTTCTACTCGGAGGACTCGGACAAGCACTACCTGTTGCTGCGGACTATACAAACGTAAGTGCAACGCTCATCACGGTGCTCGGTCTGTTACTTCCTCTTTTCATCTTATTGACGACAGCGCTTCATTGGGGACAGGAACAGGAATCGAAGCGATTGAATCTCCTCTCAACATTTACCTATCCTAAATGGAAGTTGATTTTAGTCCGATTCAGTTCATTTCTCGTGACACAAGGACTTATTCTGCTGTTGGCTTTCCTCGTTGCTTCGCTCGTTGTCGGACAATCAAGTGAGACTTGGATGATTTTGTTTTCCTACGCCATTGGATTAACAATCTACGCGACAGCGCTCGGAACTTTGCTTGGACTAATCGCGCGCAAGCGGATTCGAGCGATGTTACTGGCCTTCCTCACATGGACGATCCTCGTGTTGCTTTGGCCAACGCTTCTCGTGACCATCGTTTCCTGGCTTCCTTACGGTATGCAAGTGAACGGCATGATTGTGGCGCTGTTTCTGAATGGATTTGACTTGATGCGTGTATGGGCCAGTACGATTGTATCCTCTTCAGATGTGTTTGGGGATGTCTATCTCCACCTGTTGAATTGGATGCATCGACCGATTGGATACGCTGGAGTCTGGTTGAGCTTGCTTACGGCAAGTGGTTTCTTGTTATCACTTGCCTCGACGGTGATGTACGGAGGGAATCGTCATGATTAACTGTTTAGATGTAGGGAAAAAATACGGTGATTCGTGGTCACTCCATCCCATTCGTGAAGACATCGTCTCGGGGAAAATCGTGGCGTTGTGTGGAAGCAATGGTGCCGGAAAATCGACGCTGTTGAATCTGATGAATGGTACCATCAAACCGAGTACCGGCAACATTCAATTGAATGGTTATACGATTAAACAACGCGCGAAATATAATGAGAGTTTTGGCTATATGCCGGATGATTTCTATTTTGATGAGGCATGGACAGTTGAGGAGACATTCATCTACTACGCTACCTTGCAAGGGGCACATCCGACTCTGGAGATTTTAAAACGAGTCGGTCTGTACGAGCATAAACGAAAGCGCGTCTCCGAACTCTCAAAAGGGATGCGGCAACGTCTCTTGTTGTCTCAAGCTCTTGTAAGCGAACCAGACATTTTGTTGTTGGATGAACCGACGAACGGACTCGATCCGCTATGGATGCAAATGCTCAGCGAACTATTGCGACAAGAGGCCAAACGGGGGGCGACCATCGTGTTTTCAACGCATCAACTTGACGTCGCCGCCATGTTGGCAGATGAGGTCTGGATGATGCGAGCGGGTGCTGTTTGTGGGAAGGTATATGTCCAAGAAGAACAAGCCGCATATGAACGACTAAGAGAATTCTTTTTCGAATCGAAAGATGACACTTGTCAAATGGACGCGGCTCGCACAAAATAATAGACAGTTGAAGTGGTGCTCGGAACCTTCCGACGCCACTATTTTTTTGGGGAGATGGAATGAATGAGAAAAAATGTGACGGTTGCCCTATTACTGGCAACCTTTTTAGCAGCGATTGAAGGGACGGTCGTATCGGTTGCGACACCGGTCATTGCCAGTGAGTTGAACGGAGCGACGCTCGTCAGCTGGGTATTTGCCGCTTTCTTACTTTTTACAGCGGTTTCGACACCGATTTATGGAAAAGTGGCAGACTTATTCGGGCGAAAGCGCGTCCTGTTGTTTGGAATCGGGTTGTTCACCGTGTCTTCATTGTTATGTGGGTTAGCGACATCGATGGAACAACTCATTGTCTTTCGGGCGCTGCAAGGTCTCGGGGCCGGAGCCGTGCTTCCGATTTCGATGACGATTATTGGAGATTTATATAAATACGAAGAGCGTGGGAAAATTCAAGGAATTCTAAGTGCGGTCTGGGGTGTATCGGGTGTGCTTGGCCCCGTCATCGGTGGATTTTTGGTCGAAACGTTGTCTTGGCGTTACGTATTCTTATTAAACGTGCCATTTGCGTTACTCTCGTTCATCATGATTATCGTCTTTTATAAAGAAACCGTCGCTGAAACGAGCGAGCGGATTGATTTGAAAGGTGCTCTCTTGTTCGCTGGAGGAACGACCGCGTTTTTATACGCCTTGATCACGTTCAGTGAAACGAATGAATGGACGACGACCATCGTCGGGAGTGGCGTAATTAGTCTTGTTTTGTTAGGGGGATTCTTCCTATCGGAAAGAAGAGCAACCTCTCCTTTATTGCCGTTTGATTTGCTCAAGCAACCAACGATTGCGGCCATCAACGGCTCTGTCTTTTTTGCAGCTTGGGTACTCGTTTCAATGTCAGCTTACATCCCAATTTGGGCGCAAGCAGTATTAGGAAAAACAGCAACCGAGGCTGGATTCATGTTGATGCCGTTGTCTGTTGCATGGACATTCACATCGATTATCGGAGGACGGACGCTCGGTGTGGCATCCCCGAGACGTCGCGCGTTGGTTGGTATGGGGTTACTCGTCATCGGAACCCTCACGTTGACACTCTTATCTCAATCAAGCTCGGATTTCTGGGTATATGGTGCGGTGGCTTTGATTGGGGTAGGATTCGGATTGTCACAGCCGATGTTTATCGTCGTCTTACAAACCGTCGTTTCCTATCAGCAACGAGGAACGGCGACTGCGACCAACTCCTTCTTAAGTACGGTCGGTCAAACGCTCGGTGTAGCAGTCTTTGGAGCCGTCTTTAACTTTGTCGTACTCAATGATTTTAAAGAAAGCAGCTCCTTATCCCAAGTGTCTTTGGAAGACTTCTTCAATCAAAGTGTGACGGAGACGTTAAGCGCGTCTGTCCGTCTGCAAGGTGAACAAATCATCGCGACCGGGTTGAATGGGATCTTCATCGGGGCGATGATTGCGGCCGTGATTGCATTCATCATCGCAACCCGTTTGCCGGCCCGCCCACCGGAACCTTCACAGCGCTCGTGAAACAAGGGTATGATGAAGGAAAGGGAGGCGAACCGACATGAAACGTCAAATTGGGATTGTGACACTATTGTTTCTTATGGGATGTACGCCAGAACCGACGAACGAAGGTACGGAGCCACCACCTGCTGAAGAATCGACTCGTGATGAGTCGGCAACATCTGAAGAATCGAATACCACTAAAGAGACGGAACTGAACATCGGGGAAGTGACCGCCGTCGCTGAGAATCTAGAGATCCCGTGGTCACTCGCTCGAAGTGCGGACAAATGGTTCGTATCGGAACGTGGTGGGACCATCACGGTAATCGATGATTCCGGTAGCGCGACGCAATCTGACGTGAACTTGGACGAAGACGTATTTGAGATTGGTGAAGGAGGATTCCTCGGCATCGCGCTGAGCGACGATTTTGAATCGAGTGGCATCCTTTACGCATATCATACGTACGGTTCATCGGGAAGAGACGTCAAGAACCGGGTGGTAGAGTTGACGTGGGATGGAGAACGTTTCGAGGAAACTGGTGTCTTGATTGACGAGATACCAGGGGCACGTTTCCATAACGGTGGACGTCTATTAGTCGATGGAGCGTATCTTTGGGTGACGACGGGCGATGCGCTCGTGCCAGAACTTGCTCAAAACGAGTCATCTTTGGCGGGGAAGATTTTACGAATTCCATTATCGGGTGAAGGCGAACCGACCGACTGGATTTATTCGCTCGGTCATCGAAACCCTCAAGGACTCAGCCGGATGGATGATACGCTTTATGCGAGTGAGCATGGGGCGAGTGGACATGACGAGGTCAACGTGATAGAAGAAGGAAACAATTATGGATGGCCACTCATTGAGGCAAACGAGGAACGAGAAGGTCTCATCACGCCATGGTTTGAAGTTGGTGAGACGTCTTGGGCACCATCTGGAATTGCGACCGATGAACGGTACGTATACATGGCGACACTTCGGGATGAGCGGCTCGTGGCCATCGATCGTGAAACGAAGCAAGTCACGACAATTGTCGAAGGGGTAGGACGGATTCGTGATGTGTGGTTGAACGACGATACGTTGTATTTTATTTCGAACAATACGGACGGACGAGGCAATCCGCAATCGCAAGACGACAAACTCTATCAAGTGACCATCCGCTAGAAACTGACGAATCCGTCAGTTTCTATTTTTTTTCGTTGTTTCTTCTAGAAGGAACGGTATAATTAAACATGTATTTTGGAAAAAGAAGGGGAATTTAGATGAATCATTCAAACTTGGTACATAAACGAGAAAATTTATACTTCTCATTATTAGTCGCAGCAAGCGTACTCGTCTTGATTTTAGGAATCGTACTGACGATTGCATCGTTCGGTCTTTTCTTGTGGATCATCGGGACGATCGTAGCACTCTCAATGTTTACGCACTGGATTCAAATCGGGTATATTCGGACGAACGGTGTCAAGGTGACGCCTCGTCAGTTCACAGAGCTTCATGAGCTGGTTCAACGCGTCGGGGCTGAGATGGGGATTCGTTTGTTGCCAGATGTGTATATCTTACAGGCCGGTGGTGTGTTAAATGCTTTCGCCACGCGATTCTTCCAAAAGAATATGGTCATCTTATATTCTGATGTCGTGGAATTGACACGTACTGGACAGGCGAAAGAAGTCGAGTTTGTCATCGCACATGAATTGGCACATATTCGTCGGAACCACGTTCAAAAACAATGGGTTGTCTTACTTGGTAGCATCATTCCGTTTTTAGGATCAGCTTATTCGCGTGCATGTGAGTATACGTGTGACCGGATGGCAGCGCATTATCTTCAAGATTTTGGAGCGTCGAAACAAGCGTTGACCGTACTTGCGATCGGGGGACCGCTCGCGAAAGAAGTGAATGAGTTTGACTATCTGTATGAAGCGAGCAGAGAGAACGGATTCATCGCGAAATATAGTGAACTGTTGTCGACGCATCCGACGTTACCGAAACGCATTGCAGCGATTGCGACACATGCGGGCGAAGAAAACGTACCGGTCTTTAAAACAGCGGGATATGTGAAAGCCTCTATCATTTCGATGATTCTATTGACTGTCATCGGTAACGGAGCAATCATCGCCTTGCTCGTCATGAACGATGATTTATCTGACTTTGTCGCATCGGCAATGAGCGAAGATCTCGAAGAGGATTGGGGAATGGAATTAGGTGAACCGATTCAAGAATTGACGTTCATGAATGCGAGTTATGAAGAAATTGAAGCGGAACTGGCAAACGTGACGGATGTGAACATTCAAGACGAATATGGGGAAACACCACTCCATAACTTGTTCTATAATGACGACATCGATCCTGAGACGGTCCTCCTCTTACTTGATCACGGTGCAGACGTGACCATCGAGAACGAAGAGGGGATGACACCGATTGATGTGGCACGAGAAATGGGACACGGACCACAACTCATTGATTTAATGGAATCCTATTAATAGTCGCTGAATCCTTGTTTCGAAAGAAATGAGGATTCTTTTTTATGATTCTTGCAAACGTTTGCATAACGCGTGATATACTCATGGGGTAGGGGGGATGTCGGTGAATAGCATTCGGACAAAGTTAACAGGAATGATTGCATTAACCATCATCGTGCCAGTCATTATCGCGACAATCATTTCATTTTGGTATGTGGAGGATCGAGAACGTGAACGCGGTCTTGAAATGACGGAATGGTCGCTTGAACGGGGGACGCGTCAGATGGAACGCTATATTTCTGACTTGAGTCGCTTGCCGACTAGCCTATACGCAGATCGTGACGTATTGGACATACTGGAATACGGACCGGGACTGTCGTTAAGAGAAACGGAGATTGAAGTGCGACGAGCGCTCCTCGCAATGTATTTGTCCCGGGAAGACGTGGCGCAAATTCAGCTGTTGATGCTTGAAGACATGGATTCATTCGCAGCGTATAAAATGAAAGTATCACCGCGTTCCAAAAAAGAACCGAGCGCTGTCCAACGACAGTTGTTGAATAATCCGAAAAGTCGTGTCTTGCTTGAAGCGTCACATCCGCTCATTCCGTATCATGATTTCGGACCAATCATGACACAAGAAGATGTCGTCACCCTCCATTTCAGACTCGATAAAATTGAAACGGACGAACCGCTCGCGATTCTGTCGCTCGATATCCCGGAAGATCTGTTCATCGGACAGTTGGCTTCTCTTCAAAATAGTCCGGAGGAAAGTCTATGGTTCGTTGGTGAGGACAATCGTGTGTTCGCCCATCTTGGAGATGGCGAGATTCCTTCGTCGTTTCAACCGAGATCGCTTTCGACCGATGGAAATCATCATCAAATCACGAAAACATTTGAGTTCGACCATCAGCAATTCTATGTCGGGAAGTCGATTCCAGATCAGCTCTTGACGGAACCGGCTTCACGAACATCGTTCATTATTTTGTTAGTCGGAATCATCTCACTCATTCTGGCATTGATTGGCGCCACGTACGCCTCGATGAAACTGACGACTCCGATTAAGACGTTGACCTCGAACATTTGGCGAATTGAGCAAGGCGATATGACGGTCTCGTTCGATTCCCTCGGAAATGATGAGTTCGGCGTACTCGGGAGACAGTTCAAGCGGATGATTGAGCGAATCGACGATCTGATTCAACGGGAGTATAAGCTTGCCTTAGAGAACCGAACGAATGAACTACGTGCCTTACAGGCGCAAACTAATCCGCACTTCTTATTCAATGCGTTACAGTCGATCGGCACACTGGCTTTAAAGGGAGATGGCAAAACCGTCTATCGATTGATCACACAACTCTCTTCGATGATGCGATATACGATGCATCCAGAAGAGTCGATGGTCACGCTAAAGAGAGAAATCGAGCATTTGAACTCATACATTCGCCTGCAAGACGTTCGTTTTCCAAATCAGTTTCAAGTGAGCGTCTCAGTCCCTGAGGACCTCCATGAACTGATTGTTCCAAAGATGATTTTACAGCCGCTCGCAGAGAACTTTTTCAAACATGGGTTCGAGCGAGACGGCTCGGCTTTAGCGAATCGATTTGACGTGATGGTCTGGATGGAAGGGGCGACACTCGTGATTCGCTGTGAGAACAGCGGACGTTCCTTGACGACGGAAGAATGGGAACGGGTCATGTCACGTATTGAACAAGGGGACTCGACATTTTATGACACAGAGGGTACAGGATTACGAAACATTCGTGATCGACTCATGTTAAACTATAATCGGGAGGCAGAATTTATGTTGGCTACACCTGAAACAGGCGGTTTTCGAATCATGATGCGTTTCCCGGCAACGGATGAAGGGGTGGCATCATGACGAAAGTGTTGATTGTAGATGATGAATCTCCAGTAAGGGAAGCGGTGAAATTACTCGGCGAATGGGAGCGGTTCGGTGTGAAGGCCGTACTCGAGGCGAAGAACGGACTTGAGGCAAAGGCGCTCATCGAGCAGGAGCGACCTGCTTTAATTCTATCGGATATTCAAATGCCACATTGTGATGGAATCGAGCTGATGGAGTGGGTACACGACCACGCTTCATCCTCTAAGCTCGTTGTGTTGACAGGTTACGATGAATATTCGTACATGCGCCGGGCCATCCAGTACGGGAGCTTTGATTATCTGTTGAAGCCGATCGACCCGGATGTACTAAACGATACGTTGTCACGGGCGTTAGCGGGCGTGATGACGGAGTCGAGTGAAGATCCGATTGCCCAAATTGGTACGTACATTGAACAGCACTTTGCGGAAGAGCTGAGTTTGCAAGGAATGAGTGAACGGTTTTACTTAAGTCGGGAGTATATCTCACGACGATTTAAACAACAATATGGCGTGAATCTATCTGAGTACGTGTTGACAATTCGGATGAATGAAGCAAAGCGCCTGTTAGAAACGAGTAGACAGCGTATCTATGAAGTCGCCCAAGCAGTCGGCTTTTCGGACGACAAATATTTCCGAAAGGTCTTTAAAAAACAAGTCGGTGTTACTCCGAACGAATTTCGGGAACAAGTTCAACGACAAGCTTAAAGGAGGAATTCAAACATGAGTGTACACATTGGAGCTCAAGAAGGACAAATTGCAGAAACGGTATTACTTCCAGGGGATCCGCTTCGCGCCAAGTATATCGCGGAAACGTTTTTAGAAGACGTCGAATTATATAACGAAGTTCGTGGCATGTACGGCTTCACGGGAACATACAAAGGAAAACGCATCTCAGTGCAAGGTACAGGGATGGGTGTCCCATCGATGTCGATTTACGTGAATGAACTCATCATGTCGTACGGTGCTAAAAACTTGATCCGTGTCGGAACAGCGGGCGGAATTCAAGAAGATGTTAAGGTACGTGACGTTGTTATCGCGATGAGCGCATCAAGTGAAATGGGACAAAACCGTGTCCGTTTCAACGGAATGGACTATGCGCCAACAGCGACGTTCGACCTCCTACATCGTGCGTATATGAATGCAGAAAAAGCGGGTATCCCGGTCAAAGTCGGACAAATCTTCACGGCTGACCAATTCTATCAAGATGATTTCCATCACTTCAAGAAATGGGCGGACTTCGGTTGCCTCGCGATCGAGATGGAAGCAGCAGGTCTTTACACGCTTGCAGCGAAACATAAAGTGAACGCGTTGACGATCCTCACGATCTCTGACCACTTGTTGACGGGTGAAGAGACGACTTCAGAAGAGCGTCAGTCGACGTTTGATGAAATGATTCGTGTCGCTCTCGACACGGCCGTCGAAGTAACAAACTAAGCGATTTTCCCTATAGCCTTTGGCTGTAGGGATTTTTTGTGTCTAAACCTATTCATCCCTATGAAACGGGTGGAGCACCAGCTAGACTAAGAATAAGATCACGGGAAAGAGGAATTGTCCGATGAAAACTCCATCACGTTTTATATTATATGCAATCGTATTCTTTGCCTTTTTTGATTTATTCGCCCAACTTCCGATCATGAGCACATTTGCGGTATCCGTTGGGGCATCCTCGTTTATCGCTGGCTTTTCCATTGCAATCTATTCGTTGACGAACACGTTTGGAAATATGTTATCTGGTATATGGACTGACAGAAATGGTCCATATCCGGTTTTGGTTCTCGGCTTGTTTCTGACGAGCTTCAGTTTATTGGCTTATCAGTTCGTCGACTCAGCATTTATGTTGCTGTTTGTACGGTGTATTCATGGCTTTATGGCCGGACTCATCGTCCCAGCTGCATTTACGCTGTCGGCGAACGTCACCGCGATGAACCGTCAAGGTAAGAAAGTCGCCATTACCGGTAGTTTCGTCGGGTTAGCTGCCATTATCGGTCCAGCATTCAGCGGTATCGTCGCAAGCATCACATCGCCACCAACTGTCTTTTTATTCGTCTCTTTATTCGGTTGGGTGATTCTCATCGTGACGATTGTGACAATGCGAGGAAGTCAAACGGTCGAGACAATAATAGAAAAAGAGAGGACACGGGAAAAACCGGATCCGAAAGTGCTTCGTGCCTATTGGGGCGCTTTTTTCCTCATGTTTTCTCAAGGGGCGCTCGCCTTTTTACTGCCGCTCCATGTGCAGGAACTTGGATATGATTCACGATTGAGCGGGACATTGCTCAGTATGTTCGGCGTGGTAGCCGTCCTGTTCTTTTTATTGCCGACGAACCGATTGTTTGATCGATTCTCTCCGACAAAGTTGACCGCACTTGGGGTGGCTATCATCGGGATAAGCCAGGTGTTAATTGGACAATCGGGTGTACAAACTAGCCTGTATGGGGTACTTGCCTTATATGGTGTCGGGTTTGCCATTTTATTCCCGGCCATTAATACGTTGTTGATCCAATCGACCTCTCCACAAAATCGAGGGAAAGCATACGGGGCGTTCTATGCCTTTTTCTCTCTCGGAACGGTAGCGGGGTCATCATTCTTAAGTGTTCTTCCACTCTCGATCGTCCAGCAGTTCACACTGACCGGCTTGATTTTAGGGAGCGCAAGCCTGCTCTTTCTGATCAGCGCGCGAAAAAGAGTACGAATGTTTTGACACGAGGGAAGCAATCGCTTACTCTATGATTAAGCGTTTAAACATTTAAACGCTTTGTATTATAGTAGGTTGATGAAAGCGTTTTTTTAGATTCACGTTTCACACGATGATAAAATGAGATAAATGTGATGAATCATAAGGAGGAAAGTTCATGCTGGCACCGATTGAACAGTTGACGATTGACGAGCTAGTCCAGAAACAGCGCCGCTTCTTTAAAACACAGGCGACAAAATCGATGGCATTTCGTTTGAGCATGCTGACGTTTTTAAAGGAGTCCATTAAGCATTATGAAGCGGATTTGCTAGAGGCGCTTCGCGAAGATTTGAACAAGTCCGAATTGGATGCGTATACGACGGAAATCGGATTTATTTACGATGAGATTTCACGAACGACGCGTGAATTGAAGCGGTGGATGCGTCCGAAGCGTGTCCGTGGGACGGCGATTCATCTTGGGATGAAGAGTGAGATTCAATATGAGCCGTACGGCACGGTGTTGATCATCGCTCCATGGAATTATCCATTCCAATTGGCTGTTGCTCCACTCATTGGTGCGATTGCCGCAGGGAATACAGCCGTTGTCAAACCTTCAGAATTGACGCCGAATGTTGCGCGTGTCCTGACGCAGGTGCTCGAGCGTGCCTTCACCGATCGATATGTGGCAAGTGTCGAAGGGGATAAAGATACAGCGCAAGAGCTGTTGGCACAAAAATGGGATTACATCTTCTTCACGGGATCGACGCAAGTCGGGCGAATCGTCAATCAGGCAGCAGCGAAGCATCTGACGCCAGTCACGCTCGAACTAGGTGGGAAATCACCAGTCATCGTTCACGGAGATGCGAACGTCTCCATTGCGGCAAAACGTGTCGCCTGGGGTAAATGGATGAACGCCGGTCAAACATGTGTCGCACCAGACTATGTGCTCGTCCACGAATCGCAACAAGAAGCATTTTTAGAAGCGATTAAACAAGAGGCGTTTGCGATGTTTGGGAATGGTGTCGGCACGAAACGATACACGCGCATCGTCAATGAATCACACTTCGACCGTTTGGCTCACTATTTGACAGAAGGTGACCTTGTGTTCGGTGGAGAGATGAACCGGGATGAGCTTAAAATTGCGCCGACCGTCATGACGAATCTTCATGAAGATGCTGATGTGATGAAAGATGAGATTTTCGGTCCGATTTTACCAGTCATTCCATATCGTCAATTGGATGAAGTGATCGAGTTCATCTCAGACCGACCACACCCATTGGCGCTCTATATCTTTACAGAGTCAAAGGACGTGGAAAGAACCGTCATGAAGCACCTTTCCTTCGGTGGCGGGTGTGTGAACGATGTCATCATGCATTTGACGAACCCAAATCTACCGTTTGGTGGAGTGGGCGAGAGCGGAATGGGGGCCTATCATGGGCGAACGAGTTTTGAGACATTCAGCCACGCGAAGTCTATTTTAAAAAATACGACAAAATTTGATTTACCAGTCCGGTATCCGAACTTCAAACCGGCTGAACAATTGATTCGACTGATTCAACGATGAATCGATGTAAAGATTCGGGGTCATACCCGAATCTTTTTATTTTCAAAAGATTGTTTGAAATGTCACATACTTTTATGATACTCCCTGTCACACTCCTGTATAATAAAGTCATAAATGGAACGGACGAATGAAACGTGGAGGGAGCACCGACCTATGTCAATGCAATGTGGAACGACCCAACCGAACAGTTTTGTATTCTCAGATGAAACGAAACAGCTGTTACTCGAAATGATGACGCTTCAGCATCATCCAAAAGCGAGTATCGTGTGTTGGGAAGGTGAGAAGTGTGATAAGTTCTTTTATTTGAAGAGTGGATCTGTCAAATTCACGAAAATCACGAAAAAGGGAAATCCACTCGTCATGTTCATGTATGGATCGGATGATTTCTTTGGTGAGTTTGACATCGTGGAGACATTCCCTAGTTCGTATAGCATCGAAACGACTGAAGAGAGTACCATCGGGACGATTTCAAAACGAGAGTTAGAATCGCTTATGCAGCGCGATATCCGTTTTGCCGGAGAAATCTTGCGCTGGACATCGATGATGCGTAAGCATTCCGAAATGAAAGTGCGCGACTTATTGTTGTATGGAAAACCTGGTGCATTGGCTTCGACGTTACTTCGAATGGCCGCGATGCATGGAGTGGAGGAAGAAGATGCAATCGTGATTCCTCGTCATCCGTCTGACGGAGAACTCGGACAACTGATTGGAGCACCGCGTGAGACGGTGAATCGATTGATCAGTCAGTGGCGAAAAGAAGGTGTCATCAGCACAACAACGAAATCAATCATCATTCGCGATGTCGACTTTTTAAAAGAGTTATGCCATTGCGAAGGCTGCCCGGCAGGAATATGTCGTTTGTAAACCGCCCCATGTGGAGGCGGTTTTTTGTGGATTGGTTTTGTACAAATGTGAACTTTATGTGTTGAAACTACGCAAAATTGATGTGATTGTCACTTTTGGAGTGATAAATATCACATATTATCACCAGAGCGATTGCATACAATAAAGGTGGAAAAACAAGCGAAAGGGGTCTTACACGTGGAACATAAAGATGGACAAGAACCGAATTTAAAAGGAACGTTCACATCGGTCATGATCGTGGCGGGTGTCATCATCGCCATGTGGTCATCAGTCTTTTACTTATTCGTCACTCGGTAAGAATTCAGGGAGGAGGGTCTCATCATGCATATTCATAAACTAGAAAAATATTGGCTTACATTCGGCATCATTCTGCTCGCAGTCTTCCTGACTGTTCTCGGGGTATCCGCATTCGCGGCAGGTAATCAACCCGCATCGGATGCAGACTTGATTGACCCGGCAAAAGTAAATCAGACGGCTCCGTTCGACAAACCAGGACTTCATCAAATTGGTGAAAATGAATATGAGCTCGTCATGATCGCACAAGCGTTTACGTTCACACCAGGGAATGTTGAAATTCCAAAAGGGGCAAAAGTGACGTTCCTCGTGACATCACCTGACGTCGTCCACGGATTTCAGTTGACGGGTACGCCGGTCAACATGATGATCGTCCCGGGACATATCAACTCGTTGACGTACACATTCGAGGAAGCTGGCGAATTTTTAATCTTGTGTAACGAATATTGCGGTACAGGGCATCACATGATGTCGACTAAAATCAAGGTGGTGGAATAAATGAATGACGTATCATCTAAACTGAAGCAATGGGAGATGGAACGCGGCGTACCGGTTCCGAGTATCGGAGCAAAAGAGGCACGTCTTGCCTATGGACATGTTCTCGTATCCGTTCTCGCCATCTTGATTGGGGCGCTAGCTGGATTGACTCAGACATTGATTCGGACGGGTGTCATTCCTGAAATCTTTGGATACTATCAACTTCTGACTGCGCACGGGATCATGCTTGGAATCGTCTTTACGACGATGTTCATTATCGGTCTTTTATATGCCTTATTGGCGAAGTCGTTCGGTCGCTTTGAATCGTTCCCGACACGTGTCGCTTGGCTCGGTTTTTGGACGATGATCATCGGTGCTGTCATGGTAACCGTCATGATTTTGGCCAATAAAGGGACGGTCTTATATACGTTTTATGCGCCGCTCATGGCAGATCCGCTCTTCTATGTCGGACTCGTGTTATTCGTAGTCGGGACATGGTTGTCGTCTTTCGCGATGTTCCGCATGTATGCGGATTACAAGCGTGACAACCCTGGTATCCATCCACCACTTCCGGCGTATATGAGTATCATGACGATGCTTCTTTGGGACATTGCGACACTTGGTGTTGCAGCAACGATTTTATTCCAACTCCTTCCGCTCTCGTTAGGATGGACGGATACAGTCGGAATCGAGTTATCTCGTACATTGTTCTGGTACTTCGGTCACCCGCTCGTTTATTTCTGGCTCATGCCGGCATACATCGTGTGGTATACGGTCGTACCGAAAGTGATTGGTGGGAAGATCTTCTCGGATGCGTTGGCGCGGATGGCGTTCTTGCTGTTCCTACTCTTCTCATTCCCGGTCGGTTTCCACCATCAGTTGACAGAGCCAGGGATTGAACCGTTCTGGAAATTCGTTCAAGTCATCTTGACGTTCTTAGTCGTCATCCCATCATTTATGACAGCATTCTCGCTCTTTGCGACGTTTGAACTTCGAGGTCGTGCCCTTGGCGCGAAAGGACTGTTCGGATGGGTGAAGAAAATGCCATATGGCGATGTTCGCTTCCTTGCTCCTTTCGTTGGGATGTTGTTCTTCATCCCGGCTGGCGCAGGTGGAATCATCAACGCTTCGCACCAATTGAATGCAATGGTCCACAATACGTTATGGGTCACAGGACACTTCCACATCACAGTAGGTACTGCCGTCGCCTTAACCTTCTTCGGAACAGCGTACTGGCTAGTCCCAGTCCTACGTGGTCGCACGTTGACGAAGGCGATGAACAAGCTTGGATTGATTCAAGCAGGAACATGGGCATTCGGTATGGCGATCATGTCCTATGCAATGCATATCTCAGGATTGAACGGGAACCCACGTCGTACGGGTCCGGCAACTTATTTCTCAGATGCATTGACGCGTGAATGGATCCCATATCATGTCATGATGGCAATCGGGGGAACAATTTTGTTCATCTCTGTTCTCATCTTCGTCTACTCGATGTTCAACTTGTCATTCCTCGCTCCAAAAGGCGAAGAAGAATTCCCGCTCGCTGAGACAGAAGAGGCGGCGATGGATACACCGCGTTACTTCGAGAATTGGAAGCTATGGATTACCGTGACATTTGTCTTGATCGCATTTGCATACACCGTTCCAATCTGGCACTTGATTGAGAGTGCGCCTCCAGGAGCGCGTGGTTGGGTACTCTGGTAAACTGAAGTCAGCTCATTCGTGAGCTGACTTCTTTTGTGTGAGGAGGAACGATATGAACATATTAGACGTCATCCGTGCGGCTCGTTCGATGCACTCAGAGAATCGACCGTTTTTGGTAGCGATTGATGGACTGAGCGGAGCGGGCAAGACAACGCTCGTCTCACATTTGAGCAATGAGCCGAGTGTTTACGTTCTTCACATCGATGACTATATCGTTGAACGGGACAGACGCTATCAGACCGGACAGCCTGAACCGGTGGAGTATTACGCACTTCAATGGGATGTCTCGCGCTTAGAACGTGAACTGTTTCGTCCATTGAGGAATGGGATGACGGAATTGACGTTACCTCGTTACGTGTATGAACGAGATGTCATCGCAGAAGAGATCGTGGACGTATCATTCGCGCATACGGTTGTCGTAGAAGGGATTTTTCTACAACGTCCTGAATGGCGTTCTTATTTCGACTATGTGATTTATCTCGACTGTCCCCGAAAAGTTCGGTACGAGCGAGTTTTGAACCGGGATACATACCTCGGTGATCCGACAACACGGCTTGAGAAATACAAGCGCCGGTACTGGCCAGGAGAAAATTTGTATCTTCGGGACGTCGACCCGAAAAGAGGGGCAGATAGCGTGCTCTGACTGAACGTTTTAACATCTGACGCACGTGTCAGATGTTTTTTGTTTGGAGAAAATTTGAAAAAATGATTGACGTCTTAGTGTATTACGCTAATAATACAGTTAGGAAGTGTATTAACCATGTCATACACTTAGAAAGGTGATGAACATGCAATTCAATACGAGGACACCAGTTTACCTACAAGTCGTCGACTACTTCAAGAAGAAGATGGCACTCGGTAAACTGAAAGCCGGGGATGAAATGCCATCCCGGCGAGAACTAGCGAATGATTTAAAAATTAATCCGAACACCGTTCAAAAAGCGTTCAAAGAAATGGAGGACCAACAATTGATTACGACCGAACGAAATCGACCGAGTCGTGTAACGACAGATGGTACGGTATTGGCACAAATCCGCTCTGAGATTGTAGATGACGCGGTCGCGGTATTTGTGGAAGCGATTCAAGAACTCGACGTCTCGGTAGACGAGCTGGTCGATAAGATTAAACGTCAGTACAAGGAGGGGACGTACGATGATCGAAGTGTTGGGAGTTAAAAAGCGCTATCGCCGGAAACAAGTTATTGAAGACGTTTCGTTCACAGCGAATAAAGGGGAGATTACGTGCCTCATTGGACTAAACGGAACGGGGAAATCGACGTTATTGAAAGGCATCATGGGATTGACACCTTTCGATAAAGGTTCGGTATTGATTGATGGAAAACCAATTGATTTGAATCGTGTCGCCTTTGTCGCCGACCATGCGATGTTCCCAATTCATTTCACGATTGAACAATGTGAGGCGTTTATGAAAGATTTTTATCCGACATTTGATTCGGCATTATTTGCTCGTCTCGTCGAAGATTTTAAATTATTCCCGGAAGATAAGTTGAGCGAGTTATCGAAAGGGACGCTCGCCAAAGCGAATCTTGCGCTCGGCATTGCCCAAGACCCTGATTATCTATTGCTCGATGAGCCGTTCTCAGGAATCGATGTCTTTTCGAAAGAACAGATTGTTGAACTGTTCTCAAGTGAAATCATGGAGAGCCGGGGCGTCCTCATTACGACACATGAAATAGAGGATATCGAGTACTTGATCGACAAGGCAGTCATGTTGAATAACGGACGCATCGTTCGTGAGTTTGACGTCGAGGATGTCCGTTTCATTCACGGGAAGTCAATCGTCGATGTGATGAGAGAGGAGTACGGGGCATGAATCTATTGAAACTATTGAGTTGGGAAGTTGAACGTGTCACGAAACCGTTCTTGACATTAGTCGCAGGTCTTATCGTTATACAGTTTGGATATCTCGGTTACTTTTTATGGGACGAAACAAACTTTTATGAACAGTTGCGACGTGAAGGAAATGCGGACTATCAACTATCATTTTTAAATTACTTAAATGGCACTCCGTATCTTTTATCACTCGGAATTGCCGTTGCTGCCGTGTTGCTGTACAGCGTATGGATCTGGTATCGCGATTTTCAAGGACGAGGGACGTTCATGATGCGACTGCTCACGATGCCACAAAAGCGGATGACCTTGTTCTTCGCTAAACTCGCTACCATTTTAATGATGACGTTAGGGTTATTTGCCATCGAATGGATTGCCCTCAAATTACAGTACATAGCGTTCACGAGTTGGTTTGATGGAAAGATGATACCGATGGGAGGCTCATTCGAGCAAGCTATTTCCTACCATGGGATGTTAATGGTTATGTATCCTTCTTCGCTCATCAACTTTGTCATTCATCAATTGATAATCACGATTGCTGTGCTCTTCATCTTCACATTCGTGTTGATTGAACGAAGTTTCTGGCAACGGACGATGTGGTCACCGGTACTTAGCTTGTCGATTCTAGTTGTCATCTTGACCATTCCAATTTTAGGATACGCGTTCCTGTCGAATCGACTAATTTATGATGAGACGATCGTGTACGTCGGTATGGTATTGGTCGTATGGGCAAGTGTGACGATTTGGCTAGGTCGAAGATTTTTACAGACGAAACTGAATGTGTGAGGTGAGAAAATGAAACGAATGTGGAATGTGGCCGCGCTCGGTGCGGTCATCGTGATTGGGCTTGGGACGTTTGCCGTTGATGCGACGGAACCGAAAGCAGAATGGGCGTTAGACATCAGTTCGAATCCATCAGTGTGGGAAGACGCAGTGGTAGAGATTAGTTATAGCACAGAGGATGATGTTGAACAGCGGTTTGAAGTGACGACTGAAGAGAGTCACATCACGTCAAATTTGAACTATATAGCTGAGGGATTGCGATATCGGGAACGTTTGAATGGAGATGCGCGTTCCATTCATAGAATCATGAATGGATGGACGTATGCCCAATCGATTCGAACAGAAGACGGATATATCGGGGTCGGTCAGGATGGGATGAAAGAGCTCATCGTGTTTAAACAAGAAGATGGAGAAAAGTTATCGACATTTTCATTCGATGCCAGTGATTCAAAAATATACGACATCGTGAACGGGGTGTGGGCAGGCGCATTTCTGAATGATGGCCAGTTAAACTTAGTCTATCGAGATGGATATGACGGTGAAGAAAAAACAATGCTCGCTACGTTTAATGAAGCGATGAATGAGGTGACCGTCAAAGAATTGAGCATGGATAAAGGATTTATCACCCATGTCATCAATACGAATCGATTTTACGTTACTGATTTATTATCACAGATGGCAGAAACACGGTACATCCCTGTCGGTGTCAGCTCGTACGAAGTGATCCGAGAAGGGGAAGAGGAAATCAATGTTGAGGATCCGGATCCAGGACTCTTCGCTTACGATACAAAAACGGGTAAAGTTGTTCAACTGGCAGAAGGGCAAGGCTTTTGGGATTATACAGTGTCGGGCCACAACCTGTTCGCCTTAAATGAGGACGGCGAGGAACTTGTCATCGACTTGAACACCGGGAAACAAACGACCCGGGAAGTTCTTGATTCAGTGGATCACGCATTCTATGAAAATGGTCGCCTTTACCAAACGCGCCAAGCGAAAGACGGGGTCGTCATCGATGTATACGAGGATGGGAAACAAATCTCGAGTGCGGCAATCACGCCTGAAAATGAAGAAGCGCGTGATATGCTCAAACAGATTGACGTATATGTCAGATAAAAATATAAAAGATGGGTCCATCCAAAATATAAGTCAGAGTTATTATGAATGATGATTGCTACGATAACGTTATAACGATGAAAATGACTCATCTACTGCCTAAGCGGACATAGTTGTCCGTTTTTTTGTTTTGTACAACTCTAAATATAGACATATGTCTTGCCCCTTAGAACATCTTTTTCGGGCTTACATTCCAAATTTCAGTATGTTAATTTGCGAGTGAATGGGAGGTTATATAAATGAAAAATTCGACTAAAGAGTGGATTTATATCCTGCTCCTCGCAGCCATTACTGTTATACACTTTTTTGTGGATGGCTTGTCTGAGAATAGTAAAGCGGTTATAACCATTGTAATTTTTCTAATCGCTGTAGTGCTTAAGTTTGTAGTAAAAACGAAGGAGGACTAACTTGTCTATAAAATCGAAAGTCATATCAGTTATGATGGTGATGATACTCGTTTTGTCTACCTCATTTATACCAGGAGATTCAGCTAGCGCTGCTGAAGATTTGAATGAACAGGACTTACAGTTAATTGAGATCCTAACTGCAATCGAGAATATGCCGGATGAAGTGATTATGCAGGGCGAGGAAGCCATTAAAATATACCTTGAGAATGAAGTAAGTTTCACACTTGATTTGGATGAAAGACAAGATTTAGCGGGTGTTCGAAAGGCTAGTATAGGTTCAATTGCAGGTTGTGTAGGAGCCGTTGGAACTGCAATCGTCATCAATTTTACTCCAGCGAAAATCCTGAAAATCAAATCTGCCTTGAAATCTGTCGGTGGTGCTACGAAGTTTGTTAAAGCAATCAAACCATACTATCAGATGTCACGAGAAGATAAATTAAGTAAGACAGCGTCACTCAAACAAGCTGTTCGACTCGCCGCTAAAGATGCAGGACCAGATGCGCGCGAAGCCTTGCTAGACCTCTTCGGTGTTTCATCTGTGATTGGATCATGTTCAGCAGCCTTTGGAAAATAAAAAAACTCCGATGGATTTCGGAGTTTTATAAAACTTGAGCGGGTCTTGGTATACCCGCTCTTTTTAGTAGCGTTGGAATACTGAACTTGTGCCGATCAACATGGTGAGGGGATGATTGCATGCTGATCCTGCTTTTTTTACTTAGTCGGTTTCGGTATGATGACGCCTTCTTCTAAATCAAGCAACAAGTCAATCAGTTCCGCGCAGAACTCTGGGAACTGCTCCAAAAAGGCACCGGGACCGACTTCATCTGTAAAGTCGATATACAGATCGGCGACATTCCCAGACATCTTCGCAGGTAAGGCGAGAAACGCCGAACCGAAACGCCAACTGCCTCGGATATCGAGTAGCTTCCCGAGAATGAGGTCGCCGGTCTCACGTTCTTCTGGTAACTGAACAGCGTATGTCTCTTTTGACTCCCAGTCTTTCAACTGACCGTCTTCTGTGACTTCAAAGATGCTACAACGCGGGACAGCTAGTCCACGGAGTGCGTGATAGAGGGCAGGGGACATGTCGCTCTTATGGTCGGCCAAGTAGCGACCATGGGGTGTCATCCCATCCTCATCCGTCTCAAAGAAGACGGCCCAATCGATGAAGAGGTCACGAAAGAGTTCGGCATCTTTTAAGTGCCATGTCCCTTCCGATGCAATCTCTTGAATATAGTTCGTCCACTGTGTGCTTCGCGCAAGAGCCGCTTGCTCATACAACTTTTTCAGTTCGGCAAGCAATTCGGACTCTTCGACGAGCAAAGGGAAGGGAATTACTTTCCGGTCTTTTTTCATCGGCGCGGTCCTCGCTTGTTCGCAGGACGTTTGACGACAGGAGGCTTCTCCTCAATCCGTTTCTCAATCACGTCACCGCGATAGATTTCGAGCTCTTTCAACTCGACACCGAGTTGACGCGCGAACGATTTCAAGTGCGGCAGGTCATCCGTCGTCACGAGGGAAAGGACAGTGCCTCCCGCGTTACCGCGAGCGGTACGGCCGGAACGGTGAATGAAGTCATCGATTGATTCCGGTAAGTCGAAATGGACGACGTGTGTCACGTCTTCAATATCGAGACCGCGTGCAGCGAGACCGGTCGTGATGAGGAGCGGGTATTCGCCTTTGCGGAATTCGCGTAGCGTCTCGACGCGTTCGCGCTTCCCTTTCAAGCTGTCGAGCATCCGGTAGTTCACTTTCAACTTTTCAAGTTCTCCGCGAAGCGGTGGCAAGAACGAGCGGTTGTTGATGAAGGCGAGTGCCTTCACACCGTCGACGTGTGAAAGACGACGAAGAAGTTCCGGTTTATACCGGCGCGTCGTCAACAGATAGCCGTACGTCACTTGATCGCTTACGGCACGTTCGATTTTGATATGAGCCGGTTCGTTCATGAATGGTGACGCCCACTCTTGGAGTGAGTCGGTGAGTGTTGCCGAGACGAGTGCAAGCTGACGCTCGTGCGCGGTATGCTTGATGATTCGTTCTGCGGCCTCTGTCAAACCGCTGTCGATGATTTGGTCGGCCTCATCTAAAATGACGGTATGTGTTTCGTGGAGCTTCAGTTTTTTCTTGTCGATCAACTCGACGAGACGACCCGGCGTCCCAACGATCAAGTGAGGTTTTTTCTTGATTCGGTCGATTTGACGTTTCAATTCGACACCGCCGATGAACGAACCGATGCGGACGTCGGCTTTTTCGGTGAAACGTTGTGCGACTTGTTGAATCTGCATGACAAGTTCACGGGTCGGGGCGACGACAACGACTTGGATGCGGTCATTCGACGGATCAATCTTTTCAATGGCTGGAAGGAGGTAGGCGAGTGTCTTACCCGTTCCGGTTGGTGCCTCGATTGTCACGTCTTTTCCATCTAATAGTAGGGGAAACGCTTCTTTTTGGACCGGCATCGGCTCATTGAAGCCCATCCGTTCCCACGTTTCGTTAATAAAAGGTTTTGTAAAATTCATATTCGGTCTCCTTATCTTTAGGCAAAAACAAAGGAAGCGACAGCGCTCCCTCGTCAAATATAGCGAACATGCTCCTGACCATCTTCCATGGAAGAACGTAACGTCTGTGTATACGTCTGACCGTCTTCGATGAGTTGGATGTGGGCGTCTGCACCTTCTGCTGTCAATTCAACTTTCTCAATCGTGAATCCTTGATAAACGCGATACTGTAACTCGGCCGTCATGTTCTCGAACGGTTTCAGTTCCGGATGTGTCGTAATGACATGGATTGGACGCGACAAAAGTGCGGCGAGTAGCTGGTCGCGATAATCAATAAAATCTTCGTTCTCGATGTCATCGTCGAAGCGGATCCAAAACCCTCCGTCTTCAAATTCTGTGATAAATCCGTCACGCTTTTCGCCGGCCTCATCGACCTTTAATGAGATGCGATCGCCAACCTGAAAGGCGTGATTTGCTGTTAATGGTTCATACGTCATGAGTAGAACCCCTTCCTCTTATACAATGTTCTGCCTTCATTGTGTCTGATACGACACAAAAATTCAAGTTCTAACCGAGTGATGTGAGATTAATCACCTTAATAACTGTATAGTTCGTCACAGAACAATCAAATTAGTACAGATGATAGGTAAACCTTATCTAATTAGGGATCATCTGTTTCAAACTATATAAACTAGCAGATATAACAGTTTGTAAAACGCTTTCAAAAACGGCTATTTCATCACGTTCATAAGATTGTTACAAGTTTCACAAGAATGTAAAACATATTGTTCACGTTTTCACGTACACTCACAGTATAGATAACACGCAGTTACTTTCGAGAATGAGGAGTGAATCAACATGGCAACCGAAATCAAATCCGCATGGTCAGGTTTTGTCCCTGGTCAGTGGACGAATGAAGTAAATGTCAGTGAGTTTATCCGTTTGAACCGTCATGAGTACACAGGAGACGATGCGTTTTTAGCAGGTCCGACCGAAGCGACAAACGTTCTTTGGAATCGTGTGATGGAACTAACAAAAGAAGAGCGTGAACGTGGAGGCGTCTGGGACGTCGATCAACACACACCATCGACCATCGTATCGCATGGACCAGGTTACTTAAACAAAGAGTTAGAGAAAGTCGTTGGCGTTCAGACGGATGAACCGTTCAAACGTTCGATTCACCCGAATGGCGGCATTCGTATGGTCGATGCGGCACTCGAATCATATGGTTTCGAGCCAGACGAAGAAATCACAAAAATTTACTCAGAGATTCGTAAAACACATAACCAAGGTGTCTTCGATGCCTATACGCCTGAAATGCGGGCCGCTCGTAAATCAGGGATCATCACGGGGCTTCCAGATGCTTACGGTCGTGGACGCATCATCGGTGACTATCGTCGCGTCGCTCTCTATGGAATTGACTTCTTGATGGCAGAACGTAAAAAGGATTTAGCGAAACGCGGCGGGTTCTTATCTGAGTCTGACATCCGCGATCGGGAAGAACTGAATGAACAACTTCGTGCCCTCCAAGAACTTAAACAACTCGGAGCTGCATATGGATTTGACCTCGGTCGTCCTGCGGAAAATACGCAAGAAGCATATCAATGGGTATACTTGGCGTATCTTGCTGCCATCAAAGAACAAAACGGTGCCGCGATGTCACTCGGTCGCGTCTCGACCTTCCTTGACGTGTACGCTGAACGTGACCTTGAAACGGGTCGCTTAACAGAATCAGACGTCCAAGAAATCGTTGACCACTTCATCATGAAACTTCGAATCGTCAAATTCTTACGGACACCGGACTACAATGAATTATTCTCAGGTGACCCGACTTGGGTGACAGAATCAATCGGTGGGATGAGTCAAGACGGTCGCTCGAACGTCACGAAGAGTTCATTCCGGTTCTTGCATTCACTCACGAACCTCGGACCAGCTCCAGAACCAAACTTGACGGTCCTTTGGTCGACGAAACTTCCAGAAGGATTCAAACAATACTGTGCGAAAATGTCGATTGAAACTTCGGCTATTCAATATGAGAACGATGACTTGATGATGCCACAATTCGGTGATGACTACGGCATCGCATGTTGTGTGTCACCGATGAAGATCGGGAAACAAATGCAGTTCTTCGGTGCGCGTGCCAACATGGCGAAGGCTCTCCTTTATAGCATGAACGGCGGTCGTGACGAGAAGAGCGGTGCTCAAATCGCTCCAGTTTGGGAAATGAACACAGAAGACGTGCTTACGTACGAAAAAGTATATGCCGACTTTGACCGGACGCTCGACTGGTTGGCAGAGCTATACGTGAATACGCTCAACGTCATTCACTTCATGCACGATAAATATGCGTATGAACGAATCGAAATGGCGCTTCACGATCCTGAAATCTTACGGACGATGGCTTGTGGGATCGCGGGTCTCTCGGTAACGGCGGATAGTCTTTCAGCAATCAAATACGCAAACGTCAAACCGATCCGTAATGAAGAAGGAATCATCGTCGACTTCGAAACAGAAGGGGACTTCCCGAAATTCGGAAACAATGATGACCGTGTCGATGCAATCGCCGTCGAACTCGTCGAATCATTCATGGAGAAAGTACGGAAACATAAAACATATCGTGACGCACTTCATACGCAATCGGTCCTCACGATCACATCGAACGTCGTCTACGGTAAGAAAACAGGAAATACGCCAGACGGTCGTCGTGCGGGTGAACCATTCGCTCCAGGTGCCAACCCAATGCATGGACGGGATACAAAAGGTGCGGCTGCATCGCTCTCATCTGTTGCGAAACTTCCATTTGAACACGCACAAGACGGAATCTCTTACACGTTCTCAATCGTACCGAAAGCACTCGGAAAAGAAGAAATCGCACGCGAACTCAACTTGGCGGCGCTTCTCGATGGGTACATGAGCGGAGAGCACAAAGGACATCACTTGAACGTTAACGTCTTCAACCGCGAGACGCTTCTCGACGCAATGGAACATCCAGAAGAATATCCACAACTCACAATCCGTGTATCAGGATATGCGGTCAACTTCATCAAGTTGACACGTGAGCAACAGATCGACGTCATCAACCGTACGTTCCACGGTTCGTTGTAAATAAAGGCTTAGCGGCCTTCTACGGAGGGCCGCTCATTCGTTAGGAGGTCATTTCGATGACAATGGGATATGTACATTCGGTCGAATCATTTGGAACAGTTGACGGCCCTGGTATTCGCTTTATCGTCTTTTTACAAGGTTGTGCGTTACGTTGCCTCTATTGCCATAATGCAGATACGTGGGATTTCAAAAAGAATAATCACCGCTCGGCTGAAGACGTCATTCAAGAGGCGCTCAGCTACCGTCCGTTCATGGACGCATCGAAAGGCGGCATCACGATTTCTGGTGGCGACCCACTCGCGCAACCTGAATTTTTAGAGGCGCTGCTGCGTGAAGCGAAAAAGCATGGGCTTCATACGACACTTGATACGTCTGGTGCGCTCCGACCTCCTAATTTGGATGCGATTTTAGATCACACCGATCTTGTCTTGCTCGATATCAAGCATATCGACGACGACATGTGTAAAAAGCTAACGGGACGTAGCAATGCCAACACGCTCGCGCTTGCCGAACACCTTTCCGAGCGCGGAACGAAAATGTGGATTCGCCACGTCCTTGTACCTGGATGGACGCTCGAAGAAGGTGCGCTTCGTCGCACGGCCGCGTTCATTCAAAAGCTAGACCATGTCGAGAAAGTCGAGATTTTGCCTTATCATGAGATGGGCGTCTACAAATGGGAGGCGCTCGGACTCGATTATCCGCTTAAAGGCACGAAGCCCCCGACATCCGATGAAGTCGAATGGGCAGAAGGGATTTTGCAGGGAACCGTATAAAAAAGCAAGCGCAGGCCGATGTGGTCTGCGCTTGCTTTACGTTACACTCGCTTTTTCTTCTTTTCTAGGACGCGGGCATGTTCTGCCTGTTTTTTCTCCATATAGAGAAGCTCTCGCTCAAGTTTGAAGTAGCTCGCATAGCGTTTCGCATCTAGCGTACCGCTCGTGAGTGCCTCTTGGACGGCACAGCCCGGTTCTTTCTGATGTGAGCAGTCGCGGAAGCGGCATGTCTCGGCAAGTGCTTCGATATCGCGAAACGTCTCATCGAGGTGCTCGCTTCCTTCCCATAGTCCGAATTCTCGCATCCCTGGTGTATCGATGACGTATAAGTCGTCGATTCTGAACAGTTCGCGGTGTGTCGTCGTATGTTTTCCGCGCTCGTCCTGCGCCCGGACGGCTTGTGTGACGGCAAGTGTCTCGTGGGCGAGGGCGTTCGTCAGCGTAGATTTTCCGACGCCGGACGAACCGACGAAGGCGATTGTGCTCTCACTCGGCAATGCGTGACGAAGTTCAGCCACACCTTTTCCCGTTACAGCACTAACGGGGAATACTTGAATTCCAGGTGCGTTCACTTGAATGTCTTCGAGCAATGTGTCGACGGAGTCGACTTGATCGGTCTTTGTCAAGACGATGATTGGGATTGCCCCGGTGTCCCAAGCGGCTAGCGTATAGCGTTCTAGGCGACGAATGTTGAAGTCGTGTCCACACGCCATCGTAATCAAGACGTAGTCGACGTTCGCGCAGATCAGTTGTTCACGTGTCTCGTTGCCGGCGGCCGCTCGTGAAAGAACGGTCCGACGCTCAAGGAGATGGTGAATCGTACCTTGACCATGCTCGCGAACTTGAATCGTGACATAATCGCCGATGACCGGGTAATCCCGTTCGCTCGTCGCGGCATGTCGAAATTTTCCGGAAACCCCGCACATATAGGCGTTTTCTCCGATTGATACCGTATAAAGATGTTGGAACTGTGCCGTGACACGTCCCGTTTCAGTTTGTTGATTCAAAAAGAATCCTCCTTTTAGTGATGGAGGACGACAGCCCTCCGATTTGCTGACATTTGGTTACGTGCATGCATCATGTTGCTCATAAAACATCATCCTTTCGTTGTTCGATAGCATTAGTGTACCACAGTTATTGGAAACGGTACCATCTCAGTCTAAAGACCGAGGTGAAACAAGCCTTCCGCTCGTCGACCTATGTCAAATAACGTATTATGATAAGAGTGTACTTAACAAGGAGGGATGACAGATGAATCACCAAGTGAAAAAGGTGTTGTTCATCGTGGCCGCGATCGCTCTAGTGCTCGTGTTGATCGGTTCTTTACCGAATATGATTTTATTCGGATTAGGAGCGCTCTTGACGCTTTGGGCTGGAGTCCGTTTTCAGGCTGTGACACACATCGGTGCTAAAGTTGGTTTCGGGATCCTTGCTGTCATTGGGATTGGGACGATGCTCTCAAACATTTGGGCGCTTGTCGGAATCATTGTCGCGTGGTTGTTGTTTAAAGGGTATATGATGTATACAAGTGAAAAACGCGACCCGGATGTCGAGATTTTAAATGCAGACGGAACGCGTGCCGGCCGGAGCAGCTTCCAGCAGTTTGATCAAGTGTGGCAAAAATTTGTTAATCGTCGTTGAGATTTCATAAGGAGGATTCACCATGAAGACACCGTTTGATCAGTTTCGTGAATTAGCGAATGAATTGACGAAAGAAATTTCGAAAGAAGTGAAGAAGTATCAGGATAAAGAGATGCCACGTTCAAGTGGAGAAGCGGAATTGAACCGTCATATCCGTGGAGCGGAGAAGGAAGCGTTGTCGGTTGAACGACTCGTGGAACGTCAACGTACATTGCTTGCAGAACTTGCTGAAAAACGTGATGATGCCAAGAAGATGGCAGATAAACGATATGAGCAAACAGAACTGGCGAAACAAGCCGGGGAAGAAAAGTTGGCAGAACGTGCGGCACTCGAATCCAAACATTACGGGGAACAGTACCGTTACTTTGAAGGATTGATTGACGAAGGTGAGCGCGAGTTAGATACATTAGAGCGTCGTGCGCTCGAGATGAAACTCAAACTCGATGAGATGCAAAATAAACGTTATGAGTTTGCGATGCGCGAAAACCTAGACTTGTTAAAAGGGGCACTCGACCAAATCTTTGGTCAAAATACGTCTCAGTCGCATCCATTCACTGAGGAAGAAAAGAAAGAACAACCTGCCGAAGAGAAGCAAGACACGCAGGAAGATGAAGATGATTTTGAAGCAAAATTGAAAGAACTGGAGCGTCGCTTTAAACAAGAGTGAGGCGATGGTTCGGCGATGACCTGAACAAGGTCATCGCTTTCTTTGCTTCATACATATGAACAGAAAGGGGGAATGGACATGGAACGTTGGAACACACGTCAAATCATTGGATTTATGATTATCTTATTTTCAGTCGGACTCTTCATCGATATTGTGACGGGTGGGAATAGCGTCTTATTCAGCATGATCCTCCCGCTGCTTCTCCTCTACATCGGTCGACGGTTCAGTCGTCGGGGGAAGCAGTCTGCTAGCTATATTTTTTACGCAATTGGGGGAATCCTCTTGATTGGCTTGATTTTCTCATCTGCGGCATTCGGATTCGTGCTCTCCGGACTCCTCCTGTTATTCGGCTATCGACTCTATAAGAATCGACCGGTCGAATCGAAAATCCGGACACCCCTTCGTCAAGAACAAGCCTTCTCATTTGGGATGAAGGAATCGGGGCACTATGTGTTACGTGATACGAATGAGTTCTTTTTACTACGGGACGTTGAGATGGATTTGTCACAAGCCATCATTCCGGAAGGAGAGACGTTCTTACTCCTCAATGGACTTGCGGGAGACATTCGAATTCTCATTCCTGCGGGGTATGACTATTCGATTGACGCATCGATCGGGTTCGGTAAAGTGCAGGTCGATGACTCGAACTATTCGCCGGTGTTCAATCGTCGCTTCTATACAGCGTCTGATGATTATGTCCAGGCTACACGAAAAGTCCGGATTCATATCGTGCTCATGAGCGGAAGTGTCGAGGTGATGACGGTATGAAAAAAGATTCTTATCCACGAACGGTCGTCTGGCATCAACTGTTTAGTAGCTTGTTGACGGCTTTCTTGATTACTGTAGCGTTTCTCATAGGTGACTCGACTTCATTGAGCGATTTATTTTCGCGTGAAGAAGGGTTGCCTTTCGGTGTGTCCATTCTAGTGATTGCCGTCTTGATCGGAAGTATCTTTGGCGTCGGTTCGTATTTTTATTTGCGCCGAGACTTTCGGGAAGTCGCCAATGCCCTTTGGAAACTGGAGAACCAAAAAGACATCACCTTCCGCCCGATGTCCCCATACCGAGATACACTCGAACGAATCGTCCGCGTATCGAAACAGCGCCAAGAGATGGTCGAGATGGCGAAGCGAGTCGGTGAGCGTCCGGTCAGTGTGGAAGAGGCGCGGAGTGAGGCCGTCGTCGAAGAAAGACGTCGCGTCGCACGAGAACTTCATGATTCGGTGAGTCAACAGCTCTATGCCATCTCGATGATGACGACAGCGGTCAAACAGACGATGCAGACGAAACCAGAACTCGCGAGTAAACAAATGGAACAAGTCGAGCTCATGGCGCAGACCGCACAGGCAGAGATGCGTTCGTTGCTGTTACAACTTCGGCCGGTCGAACTAGAAGGCATGACACTAAAGACGGGAATCGAACGCTTGTTAGAAGAACTGTCTCGTAAACAATCGACCGAGCTCGTCTGGCGTTTAGAGGAAGTGAAGCTCTCCCGGCACACTGAAAATGAACTGTTTCGGATTGTTCAGGAAGCGATTAGTAACACGTTACGACACGCCAAAGCGACTCGTTTAGAAATCGAGATGCGAACCGTGCAACAGACGGTCATCTTAAAGATTAACGATGACGGAATCGGATTTAATGTGGACGATACACAAGTCGCCTCATATGGATTACAATCGATAAGAGAGCGTACGGCAGAAGTCGGTGGAACGTTGCGATTGGTCAGTGTGCCGAATGTCGGGACACAAATTGAAGTACGTGTGAAACAACAAGTGGAGGGGTAATGATGATTCGAGTTGTATTAATTGATGATCATGAAATGGTTCGGGCGGGCGTATCTGCCTTTTTATCGACACAACCGGACATCGAAGTCGTCGGCGAAGCATCGGACGGAGCAACGGGAGCCGAGCTTGCGATTGCGGAGAAGCCGGACGTTGTCCTTATGGACTTGGTGATGGAGCCCGTTGACGGAGTCGAATCGACGAAACGAATTAAAGCAAGTTGGAAAGAAGCGAAGATTTTGGTCGTGACGAGTTTCTTGGATGATGAGAAAGTGTATCCCGTCATCGAAGCCGGTGCGATGAGCTATGTCCTCAAGACAGCGAATGCAAATGAAATCGCAGATGCGATTCGTCAAACCGCTGCCGGCAATCCGGTCATGGCCGCCCAGGTAACAGGAAAGATGCTCGAACGACTGCGTCATCCGGAAATGACACTTCATGAGAGTCTCACTGCCCGTGAACGAGAAATCTTGCAACTGATGGCGGAAGGCAAGTCGAATCAAGTGATTGCGGACGAATTGTTCATCTCACTCAAAACAGTGAAGACACACGTGTCGAACATCTTGACGAAGCTTGACGTCTATGACCGGACCCAGGCAGTCGTCTATGCGTTCCAACATAACTTGGTCAGTAAAGGATGAACCGTCTCCCTGTGATTGAAACGGAGCGCCTCCGACTGCGACCTCTCCAAATGGAGGACGGTCCGCACGTATTCGCCATCTTTTCAGATGAACACGTGCTACGCCACTACGGAATGGAGCCACATCGGACGTTAGAAGAAACGGAACAGATGCTGACGCATATGCTCGCACAAATCGAAACAGGTGCGATCATCCGTTTTGCCATCGAGCATCGCGAATCAAAAGCGTTAATCGGGACAATCGGGTTTCACAATCGGGCACCGTCGCATCGGCGTGCCGAGATCGGTTATGAACTCAAACCGGAGTATTGGCGTTCGGGTTATGCGACCGAAGCCCTTCACGCGGCGCTTCAGTTTGCCGTGACGTGTGAAATTGAACGGGTCGGTGCCATCGTCTATGTCGAGAATCTTGCATCCCAACGCATGTTGGAGAAGAATGGATTCTTTCAAGAAGGTCGACTACATAACTATATGCGTCAGCGTGGACAATCTCATGATGTGTATGTCTATAGCTATATGACCCATCAGTCAGTCTGAGCATACCGTTTCTACGGTGTGCTTTTTTCGTTTGTAAGAGAAATAAAATGGGAACCAACTAGAAGTGAGTCAATCAAAGGAGGATGATGAGATGAAAGCAGCATATATCGAACAGTATGGCGGGTCGGATGAGTTTAAAGTAGGGGAACTTGAACAACCGGCAATCGGTGCAGATGACGTATTAATTGAAGTTCATGCCGCAAGCGTCAATCCGGTCGATTGGAAGCTCCGTGAAGGATACTTGAAAGAAATGCTCCATTACGAGATGCCGCTCGTTATCGGGTGGGATGTATCGGGTGTCATCAAAGAAGTTGGGGCGAATGTGACCGAATTAAAGGTTGGAGATGAAGTGTTTAGCCGACCAGAAATCGCGCGCCAAGGCACATATGCCGAGTACGTCGCAGTCGATTCCCATCTTGTCGTCAAAAAACCAGCTTCGCTTAGTTTTGAGGAGGCCGCTTCACTGCCGCTCGTCGCGCATACGGCATGGCAAGTCATGTTCGAAGTGATGGATGCCAAACCGGGTGATCGAATCTTCATCGGAGCCGGTTCAGGTGGTGTCGGAACGGTAGCCATCCAGCTCGCGAAAGCACACGGTTTGTATGTCGTCACATCGACAAGCACGCCGAACGTAGATTGGGTCAAAAAACTTGGAGCCGACGAGGTCATCGACTATAAACAACAAGACCCGGCAGATACTGTCCGCGATATTGATTTCGTATTCGATACGATGGGGGGCGACGGGCAGAGCAAACTCTACCAAATGCTTAAAGAGAATGGGATGCTCGTCTCCATCTCCACACCACCAAATGAAGAGGAAGCCAAACAGGCGAAGGTCCGTGCCGAGTACGTCTTCATGCAACCAACGGGGGAGCGTTTGAAAAAAATTGCGGAAGCTGTTGAAAAAGGCGAACTGAAACCTGTGATTGACCGGGTCTTTGATTTAGAAGATACGAAACTTGCTCATGACTATGGAGAAGAAGGGCATGCCAAAGGCAAAATCATCATCAAAGTGAAATAATCAAAAGAGATGGATTTCCGGAACAAATATCGGAAATCCATCTCTTGTTCATTTCATTTGATAGGCTACCTTATGTGGAGGTCAGCCTTTTTTCTGTGCTTGTATTTGTTCATCGATTTCTGATAGGTAGGTCCAACGTTCCATCTTCGCATCGAGTGTTTCTTTCAGTTCTGCAATCGTCGCATACAACTCATTGACTTTACCAAGGTCACTGCCCGCTGATGCAAGCGTCGCTTCCTGCGCTTCAATCTGTTCTTCAAGTGCGGCGATGTCTTCTTCGATCGTGTCCCATTCCTTCTGTTCTTTGAAGGTGAATTTCACGACTTCCGACTTCACGCGTTCCTTTTTCTCTTTAGGTTCTTTCTCTTTCTTCACTTGACGAACCTCTTCTTGACGCATGGCCAAATAGTCACTATATTCTGCGTGATACACCTGGATGACCCCATCTTCGAAAGCGATCAACTGTCCGGCGATCCGGTCTAAGAAATAGCGGTCGTGACTGACGGCGATGACTGTACCTGGGAAGGACTCCAAATAGTCTTCTAAAACAGACAACGTTTCCGTGTCCAAATCGTTCGTCGGTTCATCAAGGAATAAGACGTTCGGTTCATCCATGAGAATTCGAAGCAGGACGAGACGCCGTTTTTCGCCACCAGATAGCTTCGCAATTGGTTTATATTGCGCGTCCGGTGAGAAAAGGAAACGTTCGAGCATTTGCCCCGCCGTGATGACCTCGCCGTCCGGCGTGTGGATGACTTTGGCGATGCGTTCGATCTCATCGATGACCCGTCGTGACTCGTCTTCAAATTCGACTTGTTGTCCGTAGTAGCCTAAATGAACGGTTTCTCCGTGCACAATCGTACCGTTTGTCGCTTCTAGGCGCTTGGCGAGCAAGTTCATGAGCGTTGATTTCCCACTCCCGTTCGGGCCGACGATCCCGTAGCGTTCACGGCGACCGAAAATCCAATTGAACTGCCGAATGAGAAGGGAGTCATCGTATCCGAAAGATAAATCTTCGACTTCGATGACCTTTTTACCAAGTCGGCGAGATCCGACCGAGACGTCGAGCGTCTCGTCTTCCGCTAAGCTCTCTTGATGTTTCAAGTCTTCGACACGTTGAATGCGTGCCTTTTGTTTGGTTGTCCGGGCTTTCGCGCCACGACGCAACCAAGCGAGTTCGCGACGTAATATATTTTGTCGTTTCTGTTCCATCGATTGTGCCCGAGCTTTTCGCTCGGCACGCTTCTCGAGAAAGAGTTCATAGTTCCCGTTATAGAAGTAACTCGTTCCATCCGCAATCTCCAAAATGTGATTCGTGACACGATTCAAGAAATAGCGGTCGTGGGTGATGAGCAGGATCGCTCCCCGGTAATCGGCAAGCATCGTTTCGAGCCATGCGATTGTATCGGCATCCAGTTCGTTCGTCGGCTCATCTAAGAGCAATAAGTCCGCTTCATCGAGTAACGCTGCGGCGAGCGCGACTCGCTTTTGTTGCCCCCCAGACAAGGCGTTCACATCGATTGACACGTCAGGAAGACCGAGCCGGTTTAAAATCGACTTCAGTTTTGCTTCCGTTTCCCAAGCGTCTGCGGCATCGACGGCCTGTTGGGCTTTCATGAAGCGTTCAAGTAACTGCTCACTTGTCGGGTTCGCTTCGAGTGCTTGTCTGGCGCGCTCGAACTGTTTCAACGCTTGAACGGAAGGAGTATCACTTGTGAATAAAGCGTCAAGGATCGTTTGTCCTTCGTCGAATTGAACCGTTTGAGTCAAGTAGCGAATCCGATAATCGTTCGGATGTTGCATCGTGCCTCGATCTGCTGTCTCGGTACCGGCGATGATTTTCATGAACGTCGATTTCCCCGAACCGTTCACGCCGATAATCCCGATACGGTCTCCGGGATGGATTGTCATCGTCACATCATCAAATAAGACTTTGTCGGCAAACTCTTTATGAATGCCTTCAATCATTAATAAACTCATGCGTTCTCTCCTTCAAGCTGTTGACGAATGGCCGCCTCGACCGTTGCTGCGATTTCCTTGTTCGGCAAATCAGCCGGATCAATCGCAGGTAGGAACGTGACATCGACCGTTGCCGGGGTGATTCGATTTTTGGCTTCTAACAATCTATAACTGCCTTGAATCGCGACTGGAACGATTTTCGCACCACTTGAGGTGGCGAGCGTCAAACTTCCGGCTTTAAACTCCTTCATCGGTCCACCTTTTGAGCGTGTGCCTTCTGGGAAGACAATCATTGATTGACCGGATTGAATTGTTTCGACGCCGGAACGAATGGCTTGAATCGATTGACGACGGTCACTCCGGTCGATGAAGATACACCCCATCAATTCCATCCAACGTGGAATAATCGGGAATTTTTGAACCTCGATTTTCGAGATAAACGCTTTCGGTCGTTTCGTGGCGGTCAACATAATCGGGACATCGAAGTTTCCTTGGTGGTTCGACACGTAGACGACGGGTTCATCCGGAATCTGGTCTTGACCGTGGACACGGATGTCTGCACCCGCAATCTTCAGTAGAAACTGTGCCCATTTATAAGCGATATCTTGTACGTAACGGTAACGCTTTGGCGTTTCGATTTTTTTCGCCTTCTGTAAAAACGGGACGGTGATCGGTAATACGGCAAAAAATGAGAAAAACCATACAGCTGTTCGAATCATTCTATTCTCTCCTCTCATGATGACAACAAGAAAGAGTCTTCTTCTCTTGACGAGAATCCGACCCTTCGGCATGAATCCTTATTCCCAAAAGCGAGAATCGCTCTCTTCTTCCTCTTCTTCGAGCTCGAACGTAATGCGTTTATTCACAGGATCGACGACGAAATAGGCGCCGTCTTGCTCGATACTTTTGATTTGCATGGCCTGATCACTTCCGATTTCGAGAGTGAGACGGATTCGGTTGTCATCATCGACAAGCAAAATACCGTCCTCTTTTAACCAAAGCTCCATGACAGGTGAATAACGAAGTAGCCATTCATTCGATAACGGGATTTCATTCATACGGTTATGTGCCTCCTGCGATTATAAATCCATTGTACGATGTCTGTTCCTACATAGGATACCAAATGTGGCGAGGGAAGACGAGCGTTATGTAGAGCGTTTTCGAGTCGTGGAGTGCATTCTGTCGACGACTCGTTTGATCCGTTTCTGGTTCCGTCTTTCTACAAAATACTCATTTGCCTGCATGAAGAGTTGTTTGAAGGAAGAGAGTCCCATCGCAATTAGAACGGCAAATAAAAATGTTCCGATTGGATCTTTGTACAATTCGGTCTGGAACAAAAAAGCAAGTCCTACGATTGATAAAATGGACGTGAGAAAATAAAAAATCATAGCGGAGTCTCCTTTTCTTAAAGGTATGAAAGAAAAAGGCATGGTCTTTTAATCGTATTCGACTTTTTGAAGGGAAATCCTGTTATGTATTGCAAAGAAAAAAACGCCTTCAGTGGGCTGAATGGCGTTTACTCTTGAGTCATGTAAGTCGAGGATGACGATACATTCGTGTCGACACCGTTTGAGAAAATAAAACTGAGAGATGCGAGTAATGCGAAAAAGGCGACAAGCAATCCTTTTGTAAAACGCTTTGCAAAAGAACGAGACTGTATATCAAACATTTATTATCCCCCGATCAATCCTAAATGAAACCTTATCTATACTGGACACTTCCTATATAATAACGTTTTCAAAAAAAGGATACTAGCAGAAAAAAACACGTTCACAAAAATGTCACAAAATTTTAATAAATCATGTAAGTTCTGTAAACAATCATGATTTCAACAGTCTCAAAACACGTTCACATTTTCGACACATTTATTCAAAATGTTGAAAGAGAACATGATATGATTAGGAACGTGTGTAGATAGGTATACTGACAGTAATAGCTTAGAAAAGGATGTGGGTGTAATGGCATTGCGCGCAGGAGAAGTAGTAGATTTAGTCGCGGAACGTTCTGCTGATTTTGGAGTATTCATTAGTAACGGCCGCGAAGAGGTGCTCCTTCACCGTAAAGAACAAACAGAAGAAGTGACAATCGGTCAAACGGTTCGTGTCTTCTTATATCATGATTCAGAAGGACGTCTCGCATCAACGATGACGATTCCGACCGTTTCATTTGATGAGTATGAATGGTTTGAAGTGACTGGCGTTCGGTATAACACAGGGGTCTTCGTGAATATCGGAATTCAAAAGGACGTTCTCGTTTCGATGGATGACTTACCGGAGAACCGATCATATTGGCCACAAACGGGCGATCAATTGTGTATTCGATTGAAGTATGACCAAAAAGGACGTTTGCTTGGGGACCCTGCACCATATGCGTTCTTGAACTTGTTGGCACGACCGTCGAAAGAAGAATGGAACAACCAGGACGTGCAGGCCATCGTCGTCAATAAACGCGAAGTGGGCGTCAACGTATGGGTCGAAGGGGAATCACTCGGTTTCTTGCATGAGGCTGAGATGACGCGTTGGCCACGTCTCGGAGAACAGTTGACCGTCCGTGTGACGCAGGTCAAACAAGACGGTACGGTCCTCGTTTCGATGAAGCCACGTGCCTATGAGGCGATTGATGGTGATGCGGCGAGCATCCTCTCGTATATTGAAGAACGTGGTGGCCAAATGCCATACGGTGATAAGACATCACCTGACGTCATCGACCGTGAATTCGGAATGAGTAAAGCAGCATTTAAACGAGCGCTTGGAAAACTGTTGAAAGACAAGCAAGTTGAAAAGCTCGACAACGGCTATAAATTGAAATAAGATAACTCATGTTCAGGTGACATGAAAGTTTAAAAATGTATTTCTTTCATTTTAGGAAGAAATACGTTATAGTTAATAAAGTTGACTATGAGGAAACATTGAGAAAACGTCTGTAGATCTGTCAAACTGAACTCAGACGTTTTTTGTATGAACAAAGGAGAATATAATTTGACAAAATTTCAAGACTTACAATTAAGTGAAGCATTAGTAAAAGGTGTACACAAAATGGGCTTCGAGGAAGCTACACCGATCCAAGCTGAGACAATTCCTGTCGCACTCACGGGAGTGGACGTATTAGGACAAGCACAAACAGGTACAGGGAAAACAGCAGCTTTCGGTATTCCGACAATTGAGCGAATCGATTCAAAGGCGCGTCAAGTCCAAGCACTCGTTCTTGCACCGACACGTGAACTTGCGATTCAAGTTGCAGAAGAATTAAACAAAATCGGTGAAACGAAGCGCGTATACGCACTTCCAGTATACGGTGGTCAACAAATCGACCGTCAGATCCGTGGTTTGAAAAAGAACCCGCAAATTGTCGTAGCGACACCAGGACGTCTCATGGACCACATGAAACGTAAGACAATCAAACTCGATGACATTCAAACAGTCATCTTGGATGAAGCAGATGAAATGCTCAATATGGGCTTCGTTGAAGATATCGAAACGATTTTGGCTGGTCTTCCTGAAGAGCGCCAAACGCTTCTCTTCTCAGCGACAATGCCACCACAAATCAAAAAGATTGCTGAGCGCTTCATGAAGTCGCCGACAATCATCAAAGTGAAAGCGAAAGAAATGACAGTTGAGAACATCAACCAACAATTCCTCGAATTGCGTGAAGGTCAAAAATTCGATACACTTTGCCGTTTGATCGACATCGATTCACCAGAACTCAGCATCATCTTCGCTCGTACGAAGAAACGTGTAGATGAAGTGACAGAAGCCCTCATCAAACGCGGATACACTGCAGACGGTCTTCACGGAGACTTAACGCAATCGAAACGTGACCAAGTCATTCGTCGTTTCAAAAACGGAACAATCGATATCTTGGTAGCGACTGACGTAGCTGCACGTGGACTTGATATTTCAGGTGTCACACACGTTTACAACTTCGATGTACCACAAGACCCAGAGAGCTACGTACACCGCATTGGTCGTACAGGCCGTGCAGGTAAGACAGGTACAGCCCTCACGTTCATCACGCCACGTGAATTTGGACAAGTGAAGGCAATCGAGCGTGTGACAAACAAGAAGATGAACCGTCGTCACGTACCGACAATCGCGGAAGTACTTGAAGGAAATCAAAAGCAAGCAGCTGAAGAGTTGATCGAACGCGTTCAAGCGGGCGACTTCAAAGCTTACACGCAACTTGCGACAGAGCTTCTTGAAGAGTACGAAGCAGTTGAAATTCTCGCTGCTGCCCTTCGTGGATTGACGAAAGAGCCAGATTCAACACCTGTTGAAATCTCGTACGCTGAACCAGTTCGTGTGAAACGCCAAGGTGGCCGTGGTGGCGATCGCGGTGGATACCGTGGTCGTAACGACCGTCGTGGCGGTGGCGGTGGCCGTGGTGGCGATCGTCGTGGTGGACGCGGTGGCGAACGTCGTGATGGACGCAGTGGAGACCGTAAAGGATCATTCCGTGGTGACGATCGTCGTCGCTCGGATGACCGTGGTCCACGCCGTCCGCGTGACTAATCATCGTGAAATGCCGCATTTCCCTAAGTGGATTTGCGGCATTTTTTATTGTGTCGTGCTACACTAGTTGAGTAGAGATAGAAGGATGAGGTGTCAACGGATGGTGGAATTAAGTTTCGGTCTCCTTGTGCTGCTTGGTTGTGTAATCGCACTCAAACCAATCGTGTCAAAGACAGACCGTCCTAACTTTCGTTATATCCCCGTGGCGACATTGTTATTTGGAGCGATGATTTTTTTAGTGTTAGCCATTGGAGTAGGCGGAAAGATGGGCATTGCATATGGCGTGGTGAGTATCGCCTATTTTATTGCTTGTTTCGGTGCCTATATGTATGTACACACGCGAACGAGCTGATTGTAGCTCGTTTTCGCATTTAACGAAGAGGTGATGAATTGTGGATGCGGTAGAAGTGATGGTCCATCCTGAAGAAGTGATGGTGACGTATGAACCAATCCTTGGAGCGGCGACGTTTCAAGTGGAAGGATATATGGTACATGGACGATTCCGAGGCGAATCATTGACACCGTTTTTTTATGATGATGACGTTCCCCTCGAGTATCAATTAGACATCGCCCAACGAATGGAGCAACTCGCGGCAGCGCAACTTCGTGACGTCAAACCATTCGTCACGTTCAGATGCCGGTCGGAATGGATTCTCGAAGAAGGGGGAGAAGCCTTTTTAGCCCCACTACGCGAATTGAATTTTCCGTTACACCGTATTTATGTGACCTTACAAGGGACGGACTTAGTCGACGTCCCGCGATTGTCACGTGTCATTCAATACTATCGGTCCTATGGATTGAAAATTGCATTAGACTTTGCCGAATCCACGAGTATCGAAGACATCATGACGCTTGCGCCAGAATTATTGCTCGTCGACCTTGGCACGATGGTCGAGAAAAAGACGTTATCGGTCACCTATCCGAACATGCTTCAGACGATGGAGTATATTGCTTCGAAGCTTGGTGCACCGCTTCTTTACAAATCCATCAACCACATCGGACAGCTTCGTTACGCGTGGCAGCACGGTGGTCGGTATTACATGGGTGGCCTACTAGGCTTGGAAGATGAGATTCCCCAACGAGAAATCAAAGGTATGGGTGTGTTGGCACAAGAAGTGCCTTCCTTCTTTTTACATGACCAGAAACGATTGAATCGCTTGTACGAGCTTGAATTTGAGTTACATCGCCGCATTGGTGAACTAGTTCAATCCGGAAAATGGTCGAGAGACAAGAAAGACGAGTGGATTCAATTCATCGCCCCAAAACTGGAAGAGGTGTTTGTTCGTTATTATATAACGGATAAGACAGGTTTCCAGACGAGTGCGAACGTTTACTGCGTGAATGGAGAATGGCGTGTCGATAATACGTATCGAGGCTATAACTGGAGTTTCCGACCGTATTTCATTCAGACGATGGCGGCGATGGATGTTCGAGGGCGTGGCTATTTATCGGGAGACTATCGTGATTTCAGTTCAAACGAAGTGACGCGAACCTTTAGCTATCCGTTACCGGACGGCATGTTCTTATTTGCCGACATATCCGAGGAGTATTTATATCAAAACCGATTATTGGATTGAAAGGAAGATGGACGATGCTAGATTATGATTACGATGCACTGCGCGAAATCGGGCGAATCGTCGCACTTGCGCGAGATGAGATGGCGAAAGCCGTCAAGCCCGGTATGACGACAAAAGAATTAGATGCGATCGGGCAACGTATTTTAGAAGATGAAGGTGCAGCTTCTGCACCGATTACGATGTACGAATTTCCAGGTTACACATGTATCTCGCTCAATGACGTTGCTGCCCATGGTATTCCGGGAGATGAAGTCATTCAAGAGGGCGATATCGTCAATGTCGACGTCTCCGCTGTGAAGGATGGATATTATGCCGATACGGGACGTACAGTGATTGCGGGGGCGGCGAAGTCACCCCAGCACGAACGTTTGGTCGAAGTATCCTTGACTTCATTAGAAGCGGGACTCAGCAAGGTCAAGGCGGGTGTGAAAGTCAATCAGATCGGGAAAGCAATTTACGCTGACGCGAGAAAGAATGGATTCACGGTCATCCGGAACTTGGCCGGACACGGTCTCGGTCGGACATTGCACGGGGAGCCAGAGACGATCTCGAACTATTATAGTCGAGAAGAAAATCAGTTATTAAAAGCCGGGCAAGTGATTGCTGTTGAGACGTTCATCTCGACAAAGGATGAAATCGTCTATCAATCGGAAGAGGATGGTTGGACGCTCTTTACTCCGAACAAGAGTCTTGTTTCGCAGTTCGAGCATACAGTTGTTGTCACAGAAGATGGATATGAAGTGTTAACGGGATCGTTCCGTTAACGTAAAAAGGTGTGGTTCTCGTGAACCGCACCTTTTTCATGTTTGCAATGTAATCACTTCTTCGCGTAACCGTTCAATCACATTCCAATCTGGTTGTACGGAATCCGGAAGAGTCAATTTTCCATTCTCCACTTCAAGCGGGGTATCGAGTAAATCTTGCTCGAAATAAGCGCTCGTGCCTGACATGTCCGCGGGGAAGCTCGCGCCGCTTAACGAAGCAAACAAGAGTGTATGATATCTTCCGATACCGGATTCATACATGCCACCGACCCAGTATGGCGTTCCGTGTTTTCGAATGTGGAGCGCCTCGCTAAGCCCACCGACACGTGCGGGTTTAATGTTAACAATCTTCCCCGCACCGAGTTGTGCCATCGTATCCACGTCGTCATAAGACGTGATGGATTCGTCGAGACAAATGGGGGTCGTGAGTTTTGCTTGGAGAGCCGCTGATTTTGTGAATTGTCGGCTTGGGTACGGTTGTTCGATCATCAATAACCGATGGGCATCGAGTTGTTCGAACCATTCCATCGGTTGATCGGACGCACTTCCGTTTAAATCAATCATGAGAGGCGCGTCAGAGAAGACCGCGCGAATCTCACGTAGGGCAGGAACCAGTTCATTAGGAGATGCCTTTAATTTGATGCGTTCGAATCCGTCAGCTAATGCCGTCTCGATGGATTTCATCGTTTGATTCAGTAACCCAATCCCGATTGTTCGTCCGCAGGAAACGGAATCTCCGGCGCTCATGAATGACTTGAGTGATTTGTTCGCGCGCGTTGCTTCAATCTCCCAGAGTGCACTTTCCCACATCGCCTTTGCCATGTGCTGACCGATGATGGACGAGACCAAGTTCGGAAACACGTCCGTTGTGACCGTCATCCCTTTCAGTAAATTGAGAATTAGTTTAGACGTATCGATCATGGATTGGGTCGTTTCTTCCGTATACCAAGGTGTTTCGAAAGCGGCACCTTCTCCGTATCCGATGACACCGTCTACGGTCTCTAGACGGAGGATAAGCGTTCTTCGGACAGATAAGACGGCGTGTGCCGTCACAATCGGGTGTTTAAACGTCAAAGGGACGATGGAAAGCTCAGCACGTTTGATCATGACAGTAGCTCCTTTAAGCGATGGCGCATTAATTTTCCGTTCGCGTTTCGTGGTAAATTCGGTGCGTAGTGGATGGCGATCGGGTGCTTATATTTAGCCAACTGTGAGTCGAGAACATGCTGCATCTCGGCTGGATCATAGGAGCCGACGACGAAGGCGATCGGGACTTCTCCCCAAGTCGGATGCGACTGTTTCGTGACGCCGACGTCTTGAACACCGGCACAGCGTAACATGGCGGCTTCGATTTCAGCCGGATAAACATTTTCACCACCTGAAAGAATAAGGTCGGTTCGGCGATCGTGTACATATAAATAGCCATCCCTCATCGTGCCGAGGTCACCCGTTCGCCAATAACCATCGGGTGTCCAAGCATCTGATTCAGGTTGTTCGAAGTATCCCTTCGTCACAGTTGGTCCCTTTACTTCGATTTCTCCGTCTGAATTAATTCGAATACTTGTTGGGGCGATTGCCTGACCACTCGAACCGATATGCGAGAGCGCTTCGCTCGGGAGCAGCGTGGCGACTTGAGAACACGTCTCGGTCATCCCGTATGTCTGAGCAATCGGTAACTTGCGTCGTTCTGCTTCTTCTAGTAATGAGCGCGGGACGGGTCCGCCTCCGACGAGTAACGTGCGAAGTCGGTGCTTTTTCAGGCCAGCATCGAGCAATCGTTGCAGCATAATTGAGACGAGTGATAGCTGGGTGATGCCTTCTGTCTCGATGACGTGAAGTGTTCGATCGACATCGAATCGTGGCTCGACATAGAGCGTCGAACCGATGATGGCACTCCGATACACTTGAGACAGTCCACTCATGTGAAAGAGCGGGGTCACCGCGAGCATCCGGTCTGATGGACGATAGTCTAAATGCGCTTCAGCGGCTCGGGCACTAGCGAGGTGATTCCCGTACGTCTGTTGCACCGCTTTGGCTCGACCCGTCGTTCCGGACGTAAACATGAGAGACATGGTTTCATCTTCATTCCACTCATGGGTCACGGTGAAACATGAAGTGGTCCGGCGTGTGATCAGGAGTTGGGTGATAGACAAATCGATTTCTACGTCAACGAGAAGGAGGTCCACTTTTGCTGTTTGTAGCTGAGTACGCACTTCCTCTTCGGTCAGCCGTGTATTCAACGGAACAAGCACTTTTCCGAGCAGATGTACTGCATGAACGGCAATGACATAGTCTTTGCTGTTTTTAGCGAATATGCCAATTCGTTTGGCAGTGGGTGTCTGTTCATGGATGAACTGGGCAAGTTGAAGGCTTTCCGTGCGTAGCATTGCCCATGTCAATCGATCGTCAGCTGTCACAAGGGCGAGATGTGACGCTGGGTGTTTCCGAATCCATTCATACATAGCTGTCACCTCCAAAAAAAGAGTAGCGAAATCGCTACTCTCTCAACAATTAAGGGAAACGTGGGAATTGACCGAAGTCAGGGTCACGTTTTTCTTTGAACGCATCGCGTCCTTCTTTTGCTTCATCTGTCGTGTAGTAGAGAAGCGTTGCGTCTCCAGCGAGTTGCTGAAGTCCGGCAAGACCATCTGTATCTGCGTTCATTGCTGCTTTCAAGAAGCGAAGCGCTGTAGGTGAGTGTTGTAAGATTTCTTGGCACCACTTGATCGTTTCTGCTTCGAGTTGATCGAGTGGGACCACCGTGTTGACGAGTCCCATGTCGAGTGCTTCTTGTGCATCGTATTGACGGCAAAGGTACCAGATTTCACGAGCTTTCTTATGGCCGATGATCCGTGCCAAGTATCCAGAACCGTATCCTGCATCGAACGAACCGACTTTAGGACCTGTTTGTCCGAAGCGAGCATTGTCCGCTGCAATCGTCAAGTCACAGACGACATGAAGAACGTGTCCTCCGCCGATTGCGAAACCTGCGACCATGGCGATGACCGGTTTTGGAATGACACGAATCAAGCGCTGAAGGTCGAGGACGTTCAAGCGTGGGATTTCATCTTCCCCGACATAGCCGCCATGTCCACGAACTTTTTGGTCCCCACCTGAACAGAATGCCTTTTCGCCTTCACCTGTCAAGATGATGACGCCGACTTCTTTATCGTCGCGCGCGCGAGCGAATGCATCAATCAATTCATTGACCGTCAACGGACGGAATGCATTGCGCACTTCGGGACGGTTGATGGTGATTTTGGCAATCCCGTTCCACGTTTCATATTTAATGTCTTCATACGTCCGGACCGATGTCCAGTTCGCTACTGATTCCATTTTAAATACCCCCTAAAATCAATTTCTTTATTATTGTACCAAACTCTGATGCATTCTCGATATGAGGAGCATGCCCTGCGTTTGAAATTTCATAGATTTTAATATCTGGTCGCTCTTCCTGCATGTGTCTTGCGATGGCTTTGAACTTGAGATCGTCTGACCCGACAATCAAGTCGGTACGGGGGAGACGCTGCAATGTGCCCCATAAGGACGGCATATGTCCCGTACCGATTGACCGCAAACTGTTTGCGAGGGCATTCGGGTGTTGGGCGAGCCGATCTTTTCGGAGTGAACGTTTCATGTCTTCCGTCTGTCGCCAAAGCGGAAGGTTCTCCCAACGATTCACGAATGCAGCGATACCCTTGGTTTCAATCAAGTGAGCCAATTCTGCATCTTGGCGGCGGCGTGCGGCTCGTTCCTTAGAAGTGAGCAGACCGGGGGTCGTGCTGATCCCGATGACGTGTTCGACACGCTCGTCGCATGCGGCGAGTGTCAATGCGATTCTCCCACCGAGTGAATAGCCGACGACTGTCCAAGGTCGGTCGTCCGTATCCAGTAAGCGGGACAAATCTTTAACTTGCTGACTCATTGTCGAACGATTGACTGAAGGGCGCTCCGTTGCGCCGTGTTGGAGGAGCGACGGTGACACAAGACGAATCGGTAATGCAGGGAGCGAATCGACCCAATGGGCGTTTCCGGTGAATCCGTGTAAAAATAATACCGGTTTTCCCTCACCGCGATGAATCACTTCATAACGTACGCCACGTAAATCGATGTTCATGATTCGTTCTCCGTGATGAGGCGAGCGCAGACAGATTGTGTCCAACCTCGATGGATCGTCACATTTTCCTCACGATTCGATGGGAATTCGATTAAATGAACGCCATCTTCAATCGCTTCTTGAATTTCATCCGGTCGTTCAATTAGACGATACGATAAGCCATATGTGTCAGCGAATCCACGGATATTTAAATCAAGCGGTGTGCCGAACAGATCTTCGAACAACTGTGTGTCGACAGAAGCCTGCGGGAGGAAGGAAAATATCCCTCCACCGTTATTGTTAGCAATCACGACGGAAAATTTTCCAGGATGATGCTTTAACAGTTGCAAGGCGTTGCTATCGTGATAGAACGCTAAATCACCGATCAATAGAGCGCCGTGAGACGTATCATAACTGCTTCCGAGTGCAGTGGATAACACACCATCAATTCCGTTTGCGCCTCGATTGGCGAGAACGTGGATGTTCGTGCCAGCAGACAGTGATGTATCTACATCTCGAATCGGCATGCTATTACTGACGAATAGACGCTCGATTGATGTATCAAGCAATCGTTTCGTCAATTCCGCTTCACCTTGAAGTGACGATTTTGCAGACTCGGCAACCTCTTCAAAAAAGCGTAAACGTTCAAGGTATCGAGGTTCGTTTACGGATGCGATGAGCGGTAGAAAATCGAGTGCGTCGCCGTAACAGATCGTGGCACGACTACTTGGGTCGCGATAAGATCCCGGTTCATCGATGACGAGTTGGTCCGCCATGGCCATCCATTGATTGAATCGTTTCGAAACAGGTGCAGCCCCGACACGGATGAACACCTCGGGTAGCCAATCGGTCCGATGCTCACTTGCGAGCCACGTGTCATAGTTGGTCAAGACGCCGTCGAAACGTCGCATGCCGCTGAGAGGATCGGCGAAAATCGGGATCTGTCGCTCGGAAGCAAATTCAACGATGGATTTCTGCCAAGATGTCGGGGTGTAAGGTCCGACGACGAAGGCGAGTTGTTTGTGACTCGTCCGTTCTGAGAAAATGTCTTTATCCGCCTGTGTCGGCCGGATACGCTGTCGTTCTGGCAAGACAGGGTCAGCCTTCAATATCTGTTTCAATGACTCGATATCCGGAAGCAGTGGTTCTCGGAACGGCACATTCAAATGAACGGGTCCCATCGGTGCTTGCATCGACAGATTCGTGAAACGGGTAATCGTTTGTTGCATAAACGATAACGTCGCCTCCTCTGGAACGGGCAAATCAACGCTTGTCTTCACTTGTTCCCCGTAGAGGCGGACTTGATTGATTGCTTGTGGAGCCCCGACATTACGCAGTTCATAGGGACGGTCGGTCGTCAGTACGACAAGTGGCAACTGCGATATGAACGCTTCTGTCACAGCCGAATAGTAGTTTGTTGCCGCCGTTCCACTTGTGCAAATCAATGCGACCGGGCGAATTGTTTCAGACGTACGGGTCAGTCCAAGAGCAAAAAATCCGGCAGATCGTTCATCGACGATGATGTGATGACGAATCTGAGGATGAAGATATGCCGCTACAGCGAGCGGAGTCGAGCGGGATCCTGGGCTGATGACTACGTCTTTTACACCGGACGCAACAAGCCGATTTACCATGGATGCGACCCAATCGGTCAAAACCTTATTCATCTAGGGTGCCTCCTTGATCGTGTAAATCAAACTGTAAAGCTTGTTTGATTGGACTCATTTTTATTTCTGTTTCTTCGAGCTCTTGCTCGAGTGCAGAGTCTTTCACAATCCCACATCCAGCATACAGTGCGACGAATTGGTGTTGAACGAGTGCAGAGCGGATTGCCACGACAAACTCGCCGTCGCCTTCATTGTCTACCCAACCAAACGGAGACCCGTACCACCCGCGGTCGAATCGCTCGATTTCACGAAGCAATCGGACCGATGTCCGCTTCGGAGAGCCGCCGAGTGCTGGCGTTGGATGTAGCGATTCCGCAAGTGACAGCAAGGAAGCATTTGTTTCGAGTGTCGCTTGAATTGGGGTGTGTAGATGGAACACCGAGCGATTTGCCAAAATTTGCGGAGTATCTCGTGTTTGAATCGGTGCAGTATAGGGTGTCAACGCCTGCTTGATGTCTTTCACGACAATTTGATGCTCCTCACGATTTTTTGAATCGTTTAGGAGTTTCTCTTTCGCAATTTCTGCCTCGATCTCGGTTTTCGGACGCTTGATTGTCCCGGCGATGGCAGCCGTGTTCAGTTGCATGCCTTCTTTTTGAATCAATCGTTCAGGAGTCGCCCCAAAGAAACCAGTGTCACGCTTTGGTTGATACAAATAGATGTAACTAGATTCTTGATGATCTGCTAAATGCTTCAAACTTTTTGAGAAGGGGAACGCATCATCGGAACGCTGATAAATTTCTTCGCGGGCAATCACGATTTTTTCAACTCGTTCTTCTTCAATCAACTGTTTAGCCTGTTGGAAACTGGACTTGAAGTGATCGACCCCATCTTTCACTTTTGTATAAGACGGCGTCGCTTCTTCCGTCGGACGAAGTGAACTGAACTGGGCCAACTGATCTGCCAATTGAATCAAATACTGTTCGACCGACTGCTTCGAAGAGACGAGAGTGGCCACTGTCAACGTGTGTCGGTCTTTATAGCGACGGTATAAAAATTTTGGGACGACGAGTGATGCCTCCCCAAAGGCATCCCACATACTTTTTTGTGGTCGCATAAACGTGTCGAATGAAAAACCGGCGAACGCGTGGATTGTCGCATCGACATCTCGTCGGTGAAGACTCCAATCGTATTGAAGTCGCTGAAATCGTTCGGGTCCAGAAGCGCTCAAGACGAGTGCATCCCCGCAACCTAGCATTTCGAGCGTCCGGTCTGGTGTCATGAAATAATAATGGGACGTATCGGTGTTCTGGATGATTTGAAAAGCATCGAACGCCGAGATTTCCCATGTGTATGATGCGAGGACAGGCCGTTGCCAAGCTCGAGCCCGTTTATGGGCCTGCTCAATTCGCTGTTTTATATGTGTTTGAGTATCTGGCATAAAAGAAAAGCCTCCTCAATCCGATAGAATTCTCAATCTTTAGTGTATCATGAGTTCGCAATACACCTGCCTATGAAATGCTCGGGAAATGATCAAGAATCTAGGATAATGGGCTGGCGTTGACAGATTTTTTCATCGAGACGTAAACTAACGAAGGGAGGGAACGAAATGAAACAGAAATCGAAAGGGGCATATTGGCGAATGATTCGCCCGCATACCCTGACCGCAAGCTTTATTCCGGTCTTGCTCGGGACGTTCATCGTCCTCGATCAAACCGAACTCAAGTGGGGACTTTTCCTTGCCATGTTAGTGGCATCTGTCCTTATTCAAATCGCGACGAACTTATTTAACGAGTATTATGACTACAAGCGTGGTCTTGATCATGAGGGGTCCATCGGAATCGGAGGCTCCATCGTACGTGATGGATTTACACCACAGCAAGTATTAGCGATTGCGCTCGGCATGTATACGATTGCGGCACTACTCGGGCTCTACATTGCGGCATCCACAAGCTGGCATTTGCTTTGGATCGGCGCCTTGTCTATGCTTGTCGGCTACTTATATACTGGAGGGCCGCTACCGATTGCCTATACGCCGTTTGGTGAAATTGTCGCTGGGCTATTCATGGGATATGTCATCATCGGGATTGCCGGCTTTATCCAAATCAATACGGTGACTACGGAGTTGCTACTCGTGTCGTTCCCGATGGCCTTATTGATAGGGGCGATCTTACTTGCGAATAACATCCGTGATTTAGATAACGATAAAGAGAATGGCCGAAAAACGATTGCGTGTCTGGTCGGTCATCGACGTGCGGTGTATGTATTGGCAGCGTTCTTTATCGCGGCATTAGTCGGCATCATCGTCGCCGTCATGTTTTATGGCGTCACTCCATGGGTCTTGCTGTCACTCTTAACGGTGCCGGTCATGATCCGGGCGATTCAACGGTTTTGGCAGAAGGCAGAACCGGCCGCGTTGATGCCTGCCATGGCGATGACAGCGAAAGTCAATACGCTGTTCGGGGCGTGGATGGTCGTCGGACTCATCGTTTCAAGATTTGTGTTGTAAAAAAGAGGAGGCGTTAACGTGTCAGTCGTAAAAGAAATGCTTGAATTCAATAAACGTTTCGTAGAGGAAAAACAGTACGAACCGTTCGTATCTGATAAATTCCCGGATAAAAAAATCGTCATTTTGACGTGTATGGATACACGTTTGACGGAACTATTACCTCAAGCGCTAGGACTTAAGAACGGAGACGCTAAAATCATTAAAAATGCGGGTGCGGTCTTGTCGCATCCATTCGGTTCGGCCATGCGATCGATTTTGGTCGCACTCTATGCGCTAGGAGCAGAAGAAGTTGTCGTTGTCGGACATTACGATTGTGGGATGGCGGCGATTGAACCGACTGTCGTCATCGAAGAGATGGAGCGTCGTGGAATCGACCCGCAAACGTTGAAGACGCTAAAGTCTTCAGGAATGGATTTGGAGCAGTGGCTACATGGATTTGATTCAGTTGAAGAGAACGTCGTTCATTCTGTTAACCTGATCAATAACCATCCACTGTTACCACCAGGAACGAATGTACACGGATTCGTGATTGACCCGGCGACGGGACGTCTTGATCCGATTGAAGCATAAGAAAGGAGCGCGTTCACCTTGAACGTGCTCCTTTTGAATTATCCGTACGTGTTCGTCGGGATGTCGTCAAAGTTATCTTCCTCTTGCTTTTGTTTCGCTTTCTTTTTGTTCTTTTTGAAGTCGCGTTCGTATTCCTGTTCACTCGGTGTCTTGAAGAAGCGCATCCATGTCGCGTTGATTTCAGATCCGATTAAAATAATCATCCCGGTTAATTGTAACCAGAGCAACGTGACGATGATTCCTCCGAGTGAACCGTAAGTCGAGTCGTAACTCCCAAAGTTTGAAACGTATAGGCTGAAACCGAATGAGACGACTTGCCAACCGATGACACCGAAGATGGCACCGGGGATAGTGCTTTTCCAAAAGACGTGCTGTTGTGGAGATACTTTATAAAAAATCGAGAGCGTTAAAATGAGGACAACCGTCGTAAGGACATATCGAAACACGTTGATCATCATTTCTTCGGCTCCGGTGATATTGACGGGTAAATGCTCAGTGACGAACGAAATGATTTGAGAACCAAATACGTTCGATAGAATCAGCAGTAGCATCCCGATTCCAAGGAGAATCGTCAATCCGAGTGCCAACCCTTTTTTCACAAAAAAGTTACGTTCATTATCTTCACCATAAGCATGAAGGGAGGTCGTGATGAGACGGTCGACCCCTTTTGCGGCGGACCAAATCGCCAAAATCGCACCGAGCGATAAAAGACCGCCTCGCGGTTCGCCGATTGCTTCGAAAATTCCCGTTAAAAACCCGGAAGCTGCGGACCCGGGTGCCAAATCGTTCAATTGATTCTGAAACGAATCTTGTGAGACATCGAAAAAGGACAAGAGCGCCAAAATAAAGATGATTCCAGGAAAAATGGATAAAAACCAAAAGAATGCGAGGGTAGCCCCGTAGTCTTGTACATCATGCTCTTGAAATCGTCGAAATAACTCTTTCCCAAATGAAAGCCAATTCTTTTTTTCCTTCACTTCTGTCATTGCCATTATAAAACCCTCCTGACTCAATCGTTAAAAAACGTTTCCCGATTTCGGCAGGGTGTACACCTGATTACTCCTCCGATAAGGTCAAATCATAAAAGCGTTCCTCATGTGAGGCGAGTTTTTCAGCAAGTGAAGGTGGACGAACGGGGAGATGAGGGAGTGCAGACCGTTTGATCCACATCGGTGTATACGATCCGTTAGTCTGTTCTTCTTGGAACTCTTCACCTGTCCCGGTTCCGAATTCACCACCTGTCATCTTCGCCCAATAATAAGGATTTAACTCATTATTAAACGCAACATGGGCAGCGACACCTTCTAGTTCTACGTGAACACCGAGTTCTTCAAATGCTTCACGTACGGCTGTTTCTTCTGTTGTATGCCCATATTCGACTCCGCCACCTGGAAAAACATAATAGAGGACGTTTTCTTTCTCGCGACGGATCAAAGCCACTTCATCTTGATCATTCATTAAAATAATCGCGCTTCTTAATTTCGTTCGAACCACTGAGATCGTTCCTTTCGTTCCTGTAATTTTGCACAAAACGCACCGACGATTTGCCGATGCGTTCTTTTCATTCTTGCGTAGGTTGTTCTAATGATGTGTACATTTCTTGCGTCAATCCGTTCTCGTGAGAGGCGATGACTTTTCCTGCGACGCGCATGCCCAATCGAAGCGCCTCTTCAATCGAATGTTGTTTCATGAGCTCCGAGATGACAGCGGAGAAGAATGAATCACCCGCTCCTGTGGAGTCGGCGACTTTCACTTTTGTCGTCGGGACGTGACCTTGTTCGTTCGTACGAAGGTCGACATATACAGCGCCAAGCTCACTCATCGTGACGATTGTGAGGGGAGCACCTTTCATGGCGAGTACTTCCGCGACGCGAAGGGCATCGTCCACTGTGACGATTGACATGTCGGACAAAATTTCCGCTTCCTCACGACTGCAGATGAATCCTGTGAATCCTTGAAGCAAATGACGGTTTCGTTCGATGACGGATAGATGGCCACAGACACCATAAAGCGGTAAATCCATTTCACGGCATAGTTCAATCGTCTCGTTCAAGACGTTGACTGATAAGTCTAAATCGATGGCGACTGCGTCGCTCTCTTCGAAGACCGTATCGATTTGACGTAAAATCGCTTCTTCCATACGGGCTTCGTCTGGTTGTTTCGAAATAGATGTTTGAAGATCGCCGTTGTTGTCCATTACAGCGAGCCACATTCCCATACCATTATCGTCAAGCATGTCGACCCCATCGACGTTTACATTCAAGCAACGTAATTCTTCGAGGACACCGACACCGATTTGGTCGTTCGTGACGGTCGAGACGAAGCGGACATCGTTGCCGAGCACACCTAAGTTTTGAGCAACGTTTCGACCTGTTCCGCCATTAGAAAAAGTGATGTCGCCGACATTCTTCGCATCTTTGTGGAGCGGTGCGAAGGAAGTCCCTTTAATATCGACAAACACCTTGCCGATGACTGCAATCGTATTCATATCTTGTACCACCTTTAGTCAATCTTTCGATCTGTTTCAGTCTGTAGACACATTGTTTCAATTATAACGAAATCGACATATTGTTTCAATCATCGATTCCATTTTGTCGAATGGATCACTCCCACGATGACGTGAGGAGTCGGAGGCCGTTCAAAATAACCAAAATGGTTGAGCCTTCATGTCCTACAACCGCGAACGGCATGATGAGTAACTCAAAGATGTTCGTTGCAATCAAGACAAGAATCACACCGAGTGCAAAAACGACGTTCTGTAAGACGATTCGATTTAATTTGCGCGATTGACGAATGGCGTCACTCAATCGGACGAGGTCGTTTTTCATTAAGACGACATCTGCCGTTTCTAGTGCGGCATCCGTTCCTTCGCCCATGGCAATCCCGACGTCGGCTGTCGCAAGGGCAGGCGCATCGTTGATTCCGTCGCCGATCATCCCGATTGTTCCATATTCCTCTCGTAACACCTTGATTTGCGAAACCTTCTCTTCAGGCAAGCATTCGGCGATATAGCGTGTCAATCCAGCTTCGTTCGCAATAGCGCGAGCGGTTGCCTCGTTGTCTCCGGTAATCATGATGGTCGCAATCCCTAAGTCGTTCAGTCGCTTGATTGCTACCTTTGCCTCGGGTCGTAGCGTGTCACGTAAGGCGTAAGCACCGATTGTACGTGTCTCGTCACTGATGAAGACGAGTGTATGACCGGCCTCTTTCAATCGTTCGACATCATTCTTAAAGAAATCACCGCTTCGGTCAGCGAACTTCTGTTTTCCTACCCGATACGTCGTCCCGTCAATCGTTGCTTCAATTCCGGAGCCTGTGATGTCTTTGAAGTGTGTCATTTCCCCGGTATGTTTTCCGGTGTAGGAAACGAGCGCTTCAGCAAGTGGATGCATCGAATGCTCTTCAATCAAACTGACAATTCGGTTGACGTCCTCTTCTTCTAATGAAGGTGAGATGAGCGCTTCTTGCACAATCGGTTTCCCAATTGTGAGTGTCCCGGTCTTGTCAAAGGCGATTGCTTTTAGACGTCCCATGTTCTCGATATGAGCACCGCCTTTAAAGAGAATCCCGTGTTTTGCAGAAGAGGCGATGGCAGCCAGCGCGGCCGGTGTGATGGCGGCGACGAGTGCGCAAGGGGAGGCGACAACGAGAAGGATCATGCCGCGATAGATGCTCGTTTCAAGAGACCACGACGTGACGAACGGTCCGAGAATGATGATGGCCGCAACAGAGAAGAGCACGATTTGAACATAACGTCCTTCATATCGATCGATGAACTGTGCAGACGGTGATTTCTCTTCTTGTGCTTGTTGGACCATTTGAATGATCTTTTGGAACAGTGTTTCCGTCGCAAGTTTTGTCACTTCGATCGTCAATACTCCGTTCAAGTTGACGCTCGATCCGAACACGTCATCACCGACTTGACGATCAACAGGGACGGATTCGCCTGTGATAGCGGCTTCTTCTACGGAAGCATTCCCTTTTACAATTTTTCCATCGACCGGAATGCGTTCACCAGGACGGACATAAATCCGATCTCCGACACGAAGGTCGTCGATATGAACAACCTCGAGTTCATCAGTGTCTGTTAGACGAGTCGCCTGTTCCGGCTGTAATTCCATTAACGATTCGAGGGCACGTTCATTTTTGTTCATCGTATACGTCTCGAGTGCCCCGGATAAAGCAAAGATGAAGATGAGGATTGCCCCTTCCATCCAGTACCCAATCGAAGCGGCACCAATGGCGGCGATAATCATGAGAAGCTCTACATTTAGCGATTTCGTCTCAATCGTATCCGAAATCCCTTCTTTCGCTTTTGCGTATCCTCCGATAAAAAAGGCGGATAAGTAAAGTGTGACATGAATCCAAGGCGCTTCGCCTTGTGTTTCGGCGATATAAGCGAGTACAATCAATACACCGCTAATGAGCGCCATGATCAATTCAATATGTTCGTACCAGCTAGCCCGTTTGAAAACGTGGCTTTTTTCGTGCGTAACCGATTGGACATTCATCGATAATCCCTTCTTTCTAATTGAGAATAAATCTCGATTAAATGATAATGACTGATGATGATTATCATCTTCAATTGGCTTAAAATAAAGAATTTATAGAAGTTTAATCCGAATCCTTTATTTATAATTATTATTATTTAGGTTTATCTTAACACGCTTATCAGTGACTCACAAATAAAAAGATTAAGGAGTTTTTGTGTCATGCAAAATATATTTGAACGCCCTTGGACGGTGGCGTTATTGGCGATTTTCAATACGTTGTTATGGGGGAGTGCGTTCCCATTCATCAAATTGAGTTATGAGAAGCTTGATATTCAATCGAACGAGTATGGGCAACAACTATTGTTCGCTGGCGAGCGTTTTTTACTCGCAGGGATTCTATTGCTCATCATCAGTCAGACCGTATTGAAACGGTCTGTCCGATTGACACGTGAAAAGGTTAAAGCGTATGCGCATCTCGGTTCATTTTTGACGTTTCTACAATATTTGTTCTTCTATATCGGACTTTCCATTTCGACCGGGGTCCAGGGATCGATCATTGCTGGTTCTACTTCGTTTTTCCAAATGGCTCTCGCTCATTTCCGATATGAAGACGATAAATTGAATCGATTGAAGGGGTTTGCTTTGACGTTTGGTTTTTCCGGAATTGTCATCGCAAACTGGCCGGCGACCGGATCTGAAGTTGGTTTTGGCTTAGGAGAGATTTTACTCATCTTGGCGATGGTATCCGGAGCATTCGGGAACTTGATAGCGAAGGACTACTCGAAGACGTATGATGTTGCCCCGATGACGGCTTGGGCGATGGTGATCGGTTCAGTTGGGTTACTGCTGATCGGCTATCTATTAGACCCGAATGGTGTTTCCATGCCGTACACCGCACAGACGATTGCGTTCCTGTTTTACTTGGCGATGTTGTCAGCGATCGGATTTACATTGTGGAACACATTAATGAAATACAATCCGGTCAGTCGAATTTCACTCTATATCTTTTTAGTTCCCTTATTTGGTGTCATGTTGTCAGGGATTTTACTCGGTGAAACGATTCCGTGGAATGCGGTGGTCGGACTCGGATTCGTTATTGTCGGCATTTATTTATCTACGCATTTTCAAGGTCGCCGTACAAAAAAACAAACGGATGTCATTTGAATTAGAGACAGAGTTGACGGAATTGAAATCCCATGACAAAATATATTAAAAATTCTGAATTTTAAATTTCGAAAATCGGTCTTCGTTTGTAAAGACTTGCGTGCGCAATCATTCAAAGGGAGGAGGAGAAACAATGACTAGAAATCGAATCGTTCGAAACATTCTCATCTCACGTCAGCCGAAAGATGAGTACGTCAAGTACGTGATGAAGTGCGTGAGTCAAAGTTTAAAAGAACGTCACGGTCCAGTGGCGACCCGCGCCACAAGACAAGGTGATGATATTCAGACGAGATGGCAGTTCGATGACCGTGTCGTAGAAGTGACGCTAAAATCCGATGTACTCGCTTCGCTAGACACTGAACCATTCGCGCTAGACGAAGTGTTCATCCGAGCTTTGCAGTTAAACGATGATGAAATGGAACGAGTAGTGGAATAAAACAGAGGCAGGTGGTTCATGGGAACCATCTGCCTCTGTTTATAAGTCGATTGGTTTAGCGGTCGACGTGAAGAGTCGTAGCGCCAGAATACCGAGAATGACGGCATACATAAAGAAATAGATCTCTTTCGGTAAAGACAACCAGAAGGCACCGATCATTGGACCTGATATCGAACCGATGCTGAATGAAATACTGTAAAGCATGTTTCCCGTCGGCAGTAACGATCGGGGAAGCACCTCTGTCATATGTGCCAAACCAAGTGAATAAGTCGATCCTAGCCCGGCGCCGGCAAGTGCGAATAGGAAGAGTAGACCGATATAGGAATCGACAACAAGATTCGCCAAAGTGAATACGAGTGTGCCAAACGTCAGCACGATTTGTAAGATCCGCTTCTTACCGTACAAGTCTGCGAGGCGACCAAGAGGAAGCTGAACGACAATCGACATGACGATGAACGTCGTGATGAGTGTGCTCGTTTCCGTCAAACTCATCCCATTCCGAGACGTAAAAATGGGAAAGTTGGCATTTAAGCTCGCTTCGAGAAACCCATATGTAAAGGCAGGGAGAAGCGTGTATCCCGCACCGACAAGAATCAGGCGAATTCGTCCTTTCGAATCGGTCTTCACTTTTTCGACCTCCGGAAACTCGTTCTCGACTTTAAAGACGAGCATCAACGAAGCGAGACAGAAGAAGACGATAATGAGGAACGGTAACCAAAACCATAGGTCGACGAGTGGTGCGATCAATGGACCGATGGCAAAACCGAGACTGAAAGACATTCCATAATACGCCATCGCTCGACCGAGACTGCTCTTTTCACTTGCTGAGGTCACCCATACTTGTGACCCGTAGTGTAGAGCCGAGTCGCCGAATCCGATGAAGAAGCGCATCATCGCCCAAACGAGTAAGGACGGCCAAATCGGTAAAGCGAAGGTCGCGACAGCCGTCAATACGATACCGAGGACGATGGTCGGTCGGAATCCATATTTACGGACGAATCGCTCCAGGAGAGGCGCAGAGACGATCACACCGACGTAAAGCATCGTCGCGTTCAGTCCGTTCACCCAGGCCGGGGCCCCATCCCGTTCAATCAACGTAGATAAGAGTGGGATGAGCGCACCTTGAATCAAACCGGAAATAAAGACAATCAATAGTAAAATCATAAAACGAAAACGGAGCATAGGTTCACCTCATGAAGTCAAAGTAAAAAGCCGAGAAGGGTCTCAGCTTTTCGTGTCGTCAATCGGTTGTGGAGAGTGATTCAAATGCAGCAATTCATCATCCCAACTGCCTTGACTAAACATTTCATCATGCTCTACTTTGTCTGAAACGAATGCGGCTGTCAATAAGATGCTCAGTACTCCGCCAAAAATAATGATGGCCATCACGGTAATCATGAGGATATAAATCGCAGTCATCTACACGCACCTCGATTCATTTAATATACAGAACATTTCCCTAATTGAAATATTTAAAACGATGTAGCTTTACGAGATTGGAAATCGACCGTCGGATAATATGCTTGTTTAACGAGTGCGTTCGGCCCGAGACACTTCACGGCAGGGCAGTGACAAGAGAGTGTAGCGTTCAATTGGCTGTTCGTCCACGTATCATACGCCTCTTGGAATGGTGTGTCATAGACGGTGCCGAGTGAACCGAGTTCATCACCGAAATCGGTCACGATGATCTGTCCGTCAAAGATATTCGTGTTGAGACGAGAACGTCCATCTGGGTCGTTTCGAACGGTCACGTTTTTTGTTTCATGAAGTCGCTTCAACAGAGCACGGTCTTCAGGTAGGTCAGAACATGCATAGAATGGTAACGTCCCGAACAACATCCATACGTTCTCGTCACGGACATCGAGTAAGTCATGGATGGCTTGTCGCGTATCAGCGAGCGATGCTGATTCGAGGGCGCTAGCGAAGTCTGCGGGGTACATTGGGTGCACCTCATGCCTTTGGCAACCGAGCGATACGATTTCTTCATGGATCTCTTTCAAGTGCGGAATCGTTCGTTTGTTGATCATCGTCTCCGCGGACACAATGATTCCTTCAGATGTGAGAGCACGTGCGTTGTCTTTCATCGTCTGGAGCATTTTCAATCGTGCCTCTTCACTTGGTTTCCGGTTCATCATCGCGAATCCGCCTTCAAGGAAATCGGCATCGGTACCCCAGTTATGCGAAATGTGCAAAACGTCCAAGTAAGGGGTAATAAGATGATAGCGAGATAACGGTAGCGTCAAGTTCGAGTTGATTTGCGTGCGCGCCCCACGTTCTTTCGCATAACGTAACAATGGAACGACATAGTTGCGGACCGATTTCATAGACAGCATCGGTTCACCGCCTGTGATGGAGAAGGCACGCAAATGTTCGATCTCATCCAGTCGTTGAATCAACAGGTCGAGCGGAACTTCTGGTTCTTCTGTTTGGTCTAGCATATAACCGACCGCACAATGTTCGCAGCGCATGTTACACAGCTTCGTTGTAGTGACTTCGACATTGGATAAGACGAGTCGACCGTGTTCGACTTGGTCGAGATAGGCTTCCCAAGGGTCGAAAGTTGGGGAGATGTTTTGCATGTGGATTCCACCTTTTCATCAAGTTACACGAAATAGTATGCTATAATAGCAACTCTTTGTCACGAACCAAAGGAGCGATTACAAGATGGGTAAATCACGAACAGATACTGCCGGAAAGATGAACGTCCTAAAATCGAGAACGGAATTACTCTGTCTATCGGTCAATACGCTAGACGAGCATACGACACCTGAAGATTTACATCGCCTGTTAGCCGACATTGATTCGTTGCGCGCTAAAGTAGTGCGTTACGCCAAAGACCTAGAACAATCGTCTCGAAAGGATGAATCAGATTGAAATTAATCACAGGAGATTTTAAAGATGTCACGGTCGAACGACTTGGCATTAATGGAGAAGGCATTGCGACACTTAATCGCATGGTCATCTTCATTCCGAACTTATTGCCGGGAGAACGAGCCAAAGTCGAAATCACGCGTGTGGAAAAAAACTATGCGGAAGCGCGTGTCGTCAAACGAGATAACGACTCGAAAGACCGCGTCAAAGCACCTTGTCCGATTTACGATGAGTGTGGGGGCTGCCAAATCCAACATATGAGTTCACGTCTGCAGATGGAGTATAAGGAAGAAATCGTTAGAAACGCCTTCCGTCAAAAGACGAAACTAAACGTGGACAAATCGGATATCCGTCCAACAATCGGAATGGAAGATCCATGGTATTACCGGAACAAGTCACAATTCCCACTCGGCACGCGTCGCGGTGAGATCGTATCAGGTCTCTACAAACCGAACTCGAACCATCTCGTGCCGATCGAGCACTGTATGGTCCAACAACGGGATACGACGAACATCAACAATGCGATTGTCCGTATTTTAAACGAACTTGATATTCCCGTCTACGATGCACGTCGCGACACGGGGTACGCGCGTACAATCGTCGTCCGCTCGGGTTATAACACGAACGATGTTCAAGTCGTTTTGGTCGTCGGACATGAAGATGTCCCTGATTTAGATGAATTGAGCGACCGCATCATGGAATTGCCGAATGTTGTGTCGTTCCATATCAATATCAATGCAAACCGTTCGGGTGTTATTTTCGGTTATCGGACAGTTCACATCGCCGGTCAGGAGAAAATGGATGAACAATTAGACGACGTTCATTATCACTTATCACCACGCGCATTCTTCCAGTTGAATCCGGCACAGACAGAAAAAATGTACCGTGAAGTGGTCGAGGCCGCAGGATTGATGGGTGAAGAACGTGTGATCGATGCGTATGCAGGAGTAGGGTCGATCGGACTTTGGTTAGCCCCATATGCGAAAGAAATCCGTGGAATGGAAGTCGTGCCGGAAGCGGTCGAAGATGCCAATGACCATATGCGTGAAAATGGCTATAACCATGTCACATACGTCGAAGGGCGTGCCGAGCATTGGATTCCACGTTGGGTAAAAGATGGATGGATCCCAGACGTCATCGTAGTCGACCCGCCACGCACAGGGATGGACCATCAATTGATCAATTCCATCATCTCTTCTAAAACGAAGCGGATCGTTTACGTGTCATGTAACCCGCAGACGCTCGCACGTGACGCCGACCAGTTGATGAAAGCGGGATACAAAGTGAATTACGTACAGCCGTATGATATGTTCCCACAGACATCTCATGTCGAGTCGGTCGTCGTATTCGAGAAAAAGAAAAAGAAAAAATATTGATGAGACCGTGAAAAGGCTTGTCACGTAAGCGTTTTCACGATATAGTTCAGATGTCAGACTTCTTTTCAAATATAGAAGTGGAGGAACATCCTATGATCTCACAAGAACGCGTACAAGAACTCGTCCATAAAGCCATCGAAGCGCGCAAACGCGCCTATACACCGTATTCAAAGTTTAAAGTAGGAGCTGTCGTCATCGATACATCAGGAAACGAAATTACAGGATGTAACGTGGAAAACGCCTCGTACGGATTGTCAATGTGTGCCGAACGCACAGCCATTTTTAAAGCCGTGTCAGAAGGTAGTGACGCGATTGAAACGGTCGTCGTCGTCGGTGACACGGAAGGCCCGATTTCACCATGCGGTGCGTGCCGCCAAGTGATTGCTGAATTCGCTGGCGAAGATTTCACGTTGATTCTTGCAAACTTGAACGGTGATACGAAAGTGATGACGAAAGAAGAGATGTTGCCTTACGGATTTTCACCAAAAGATTTAACATAACAAGCTGCGGACGTTTGTCCGCAGCTTGTTTATGTGTCTTTATATTTCTTTTCACTCACTGAGTCATCTTTGGAGTGACGTTTATTCTTTTCATCCTTCACTCGTTCGTTCAATTCCTCTACAGGAATCGGGTCGACGGTTTGCATGCCGTCCTCGTCAAAGATGCTTTCTTTGTCCGTGTCTACCGCGTCCGGATTATCAAACGGACGTTTCGAAGTGGGTCGTTTCTTTTCCATCCAATCGCCTCCTTCCATTAGCCATTCCACTCGTAGAAATGTTGTAAACGTTTTCGATAATGGTTTTGAGATTATAAAATGGTGGAATGAAGAGTGCATAGTGAAGGAGGGGTTAGGATGGATCGGAAAGTGTTGATGGGGATTGTCTTAGGTGTTGCCGGTGCGGCGCTCGTTGCACCAAAAGTGGCGGCACTGCTTTCGCAACGTGAGGAAGAAGATACGTGGCAGAAGATGGATGAACGGGAAAGCGTCGATGCGAATCAAGATGAAGCGGAGCAAGGGCTCACGCAACTTGATTCAAGTCACCGTGCCGAATGGCAGGCGAACGGTTTTCCACAGACGCATGCCGAACGCGAACGACTTGAACGAGAGTCGGTCGAACAATATAAAGGGAAAGACATATGAAAAGAAAAGGCAGCCATCGCGGCTGCCTATTTACATATCAAATTCATCGTCAGGTAGAAGCGGCAGACCGACAGTGACAGTCGTTCCTTGTCCGACTTCAGAGCTGAAATGAAGGGACCCTTCATGACGCTCGATAATGTGCTTCGCAATGGCCAAACCGAGGCCGGTTCCGCCATCTTTTCGTGTCCGTGATTTATTGACGCGATAGAAGCGTTCCGTCAATTTGTCTAAATCTTCTTTCGGGATGCCTCGACCTTCGTCGCGTATTTCCGTGATTGCATATTCGGATTCGGCGAACGTTTTCACATGAATCGTCTTGCCAGCATCCGTATATCGGAGCGCGTTGTCGAGAAGATTGCCGATGACTTGTTCGAGTCGGTCATGGTCACCGAGGATGATCAAGTCGAAGTCTAAATCCGATTCGATTGTCACGCCTTTCGCACGGGCAATCGGTTCAAGACGATAGAGGACGTCTTCAAGTACTTGCGAGTAAACGACCGGTTCTTTCGTCATCGGGTACGAATCGCGCTCTAGCTGGGCGAGATCGAGTAAGTCCGTGACAAGGCGCTGAAGCCGGTTCGTCTCGTTCTCGATGATGTCGTAATATTGTGCCCTCGTTTTTTCATCCAATGACTCATCTTGGAGCATCTCGGTATAACCGCGGATGTAAGAGAGTGGCGTGCGAAGTTCGTGACTGACGTTAGCGAGAAACTCTTTACGCTGTTCTTCAACAAGTCCGAGCGATTCCGCCATCGAGTTGAGCGTGTCTGCTAGTTCACCAATTTCGTCATCGTAGACAATCGGAATGCGGTGGGAGAAATCACCTTGCGCATAGACTTGAGAGGCACGCTTCATCTGAATGAGTGGTTGGATGATCGTGTCGATGATCTGTTTACCAAAAATGAGCAAGTTCACAATCATGAGGACGAGTAAAAACGTGATCATGAGCCGAATCGGTTGGAACGGTTCACTGATTTTACTGAGCTCCATATACAAAATGAGTGCATTGTCGAGTTCATCGTCGCGGATGAGAGGAAATGCGGTCATCAAAATGTCGACGTCCTCGGTCGGATGTTTCCGGGTCACCGAGATGGCATAACCGTCCTGCAACCGTTCGAGGTCTTGCTGCCTTAAAAAGGTTTTACCGGAGCCGAGTGTGTCCTCTCGAACGGAGGAGAGGAACACTTTCGTTTCGGTCAATTCGTTCGTGTACGTCATACTATCGGCGAACGCGTCCGAGAAACCGTCGGCCTTATAGATGGTGACAAGTTTCTCACCGCGATTGATGAGCAGTTCTTCTTGCGTTTGAATATAGAACTTGTCGTACAGATAAAACGTCATGATGAGAAACACGAACGCTGAGAAGAGGCTGGCTGTCCAGATGGTAATCCAAATCCGCTTCCTGATCGTGTATCGTTTCATCCGTTTGCCTCGAATTTGTAGCCAATTCCCCAGACTGTCTGAATATAACCGCCCGCCTCGCCGAGTTTCAGGCGAAGCGTCTTAATGTGAGTATCCACCGTGCGAAGGTTTCCATGATACTCGGTCCCCCAAATCTGATCAAGTAATTGTTCACGGGAGAATACTTTTTCGTCGTTCGTGATGAATAGGTAGAGCAAATCAAACTCTTTTCGTGTCAAGTTGACGGTCTTCCCTTTCACACTGACGGTACGTCCTTCGATATCGATTGAGAGGACCCCGACATCAAACGTCGCTTCTTGTTCTTTTGAGAAGCTGTGCGTGCGACGGAGCGTCGCTTCGATTCGTGCGAGTAATTCGCGTGGGCTAAACGGTTTCGTGATGTAATCGTCTGCCCCGATTTTGAGGCCGTGAATGCGGTCGAGCTCTTCTGAGCGTGCCGTCAACAGGATGATGGGTACGTTTGAGAACTCACGGATGCGCATGCAAGCCGTCAATCCGTCGAGTTCCGGCATCATCACATCAAGTAAGACGAGATGGAACGTCTCTTCTTTCAAGCGTTCAATCGCTTCAAGGCCGTTTGAGGCGGTGACCGTCTCATACCCTTCTTTTTCTAAATTTGATACAAGTAAATCGCGCATTTGTTCTTCGTCGTCGGTCACGAGGATACGAAACATTGATTCTGACATATGCCATTCTCCTTTGCAAAACGGTTAACGGGAGTTGTGATAAATCCCTCATACTTCTATCATACCTATCTCTTCGAATTAGAACAGATTTATTCGGCTCCGACAAGTTCCCTCCATCAAATCCACACAAAAACGCCACAAAAAAGCCAATTCTTTGACAGAATTGGCTCATGCTTCGAGTTGTGCCTCGTATGGCACTTCGTATTCCGGGACGTGTAGGGCATGCAAGTATAGTTGGAAGCTCGACTTGGATACTTCATATAAAACATACTCCACGTCACCTTGGTTGATCTCCGCAAGCAGTTCGGAACGAATCTCGTTCGCGCAAAACGCGTACGGAAGCTTCTCTGCTGCAGCAATCGATCGTTCATTCGATTTACGGATTTTTAAGAACACACTTTCAATATCAAGATCGAAGAACAGTTCTGAGAAGAACGCCTCTTTCGCCACTTGATTATAACCTTTGCCGTGATACGGCTTGCCAAGCCACGTGCCAAGGAATCCATATCCGGATTCGACATCGAACAAGCTAATCGTCCCAATCGGGGTGCCATACTCGTTCGTGATGGTACGTGAGATGATATTTCCTTGCTCTTCTAGCTCGATGACTTGCTTCGTGCTAAATAAAAACTCGTCAAAATGGACCGTCTTTTGACGGACATACGGAAAGACATCTGGGTGTTGCATCAGTTCGAACAACTCCGCGCAGTCGGTGAGCTCACGAAATTTGAGCACCTTTACATTCCTCCTCCTATTTCAGACCGCTGAAGAATAGTCGTAACGAAAGCATACTTCTGGCTTCGCTGTTCGAACCGCCTTGGCTGCTTTATGAAGTTACAAGATAATTTTATATAGTATTTTTAAAAAAGCAAGTAAATTATGCGTAAAAACCCTTATGAAAAATAATGAAAATTACTCGACCTCATGATGGGTTTCAGCACGGTCCGTTTTGTACACGACTTCACCGTTCACAATCGTCATAATCGGCTTCGATAAGTAGTCGAGCGGGAAGTGACTCCAAAGCACCAAATCGGCATCTTTTCCTACTTCAAGAGATCCGATTCGGTCAGCGACACCTAGTGATTCAGCTGGATTGATGGTGATCCCTCGCAACGCGATATCGACAGGAAGTCCTTCACGTGCCGCAAGTCCGGCGCACAAGTTCAAATATTGGACCGGCGTGTACGGATGATCGGTCGTGATGGAGACGATCATGCCGTGCTCATGGAGAATGCGATACGTCTCCCATGTCTTGTTCTGGAGCTCGATTTTAGATTTTCGAGTAAACGTCGGTCCGACGGTGACATGTTTCACACCGAGTTCTTGTAGTTTTTCAACGACAAGATGACCTTCTGTACAATGTTCGATACGATAGTCGAGATTGAACTCTTGAGCAAAGCGAACGACAGATAAAATGTCATCGGCGCGGTGGGCATGCACACGAATCGGCATCTCTCGGTCGAGGGCAAGTTGAATCATCTGACTGCCGAACGTTCCGATCGTTTTGGTCGACCCGACGGTACGGAACGCTTCACGAAGCAACCCCATAATCCCCATCCGCGTCAAATCACCGGTTTTCCCCATACTATGAATCCGTTTCGGGTTTTCGCCGAGTGCCATCTTCAATCCGGCATAACGACGGACGATCATGTCGTCAATATAGCGACCGTGTGTTTTGATGACACTGGTCACACCACCGATGACGTTCATACTTCCTGGCATGACCTGAACGGCGGTTACGCCTGCCATCAGCGCTTCTTGAAATCCTTCGTCAAGCGGGTATACCCCGTCAATCGCACGTGCATGAGGCGTCATCGCTTCGACCGTCTCATTGGCGTCGTTTCCGACAGAGCCGGTTCCTTCATCATATAATCCGAGGTGGGTGTGAGCATCGATGAAGCCCGGGAATAAAAAGTTTCCTTCGGCTTCAATGACATGCTCCCCGTCAGTCGGTTCAAGTAAATCGGACATTTCGACGATTTTCCCGTCCCGAACACGGAGGTCTCCGTAAAAATGGGGGGCAGTGATGGGGTAAATATGGGCATTTCGAATTAGTAAGTGACTCACAATTCATTCTCCTTAAACATCTTGTAGTAGTTGTGTTAGAGCCGGTTCCAATGTTTCATAGCGGAAGTCGAAACCATGTTGAAGTGCCTTCGTCGGAACGACTTTCGCACCTTCTAGGACGATGACGCTCTTTTCACCGAGGGCGAGTTGCATCATTGGGGCAGGTGCCGGAATCCAGTGAGGACGATGCATCACGTTCGCAATCGTCTTCCCGAACTCATTCATCGTCACCGGTGTAGGTGCAGTGCCGTTGACGGGTCCTTCAATGGAATCAGTCTCGATGACGTGCACGAACAAGCGGACGAGGTCGTCTAAATGAATCCAAGGAACCCATTGCTCTCCTGATCCAATTTTACCACCGACCCCGAACTGATAGGGGAGTTTCATTAATGGGAAAGCACCGCCATCATTCGATAAGACGACTCCGGTGCGCATCGTCACAAGGCGAACACCTAAATCACGAATGGGTTCTGCTTCTTGTTCCCAGAGGACGCAGACATTCCCGAGGAAATTAGTCCGTGTCGGCAATGGTGTTTCTTCGGAATACGTGATGGAACGATCTTCACCGTATATACCGATGGCAGAGCCGCTTATGACGACCTGTGGCTTTTGTTTCAACTGTTGAATAATTCGGACGACTTCCTTCGTACCTTCGATTCGACTTTGAAGGATGGCTTGTTTCTGTTTGTGTGTCCATCGCCCGTCGTTGATTGAGGCGCCGGCCAAATGAATGAACGCATCTGTTCCTTCGAGTTCCTCTTCTGGTTTACTATTCGGTGTCAACCATTCGATAAACGATACCCCGCGATGGCGGGGACGTGGATGACGCGTCAACACGACGACTTGATGTCCGGCGTCGGCGAGTGCACGAACGAGTGGTTGACCGATGAGCCCAGTTCCACCAGTGATTGCGATTTTCATGAAATTCCCTCCGATATCATGTGTTGTTTCTAAAATGGGTATAAGTCAGTATATCCAGATGAATACCCTTTCTTCTAACTTATCAAAAATCCTCTACGTTTCTTGAACGTGATATGTTAGAAACATGGAATGGAGGGGAGTCGTTGTGAAAATTGCAAAGTTCACGACCCAAAAGAAGAACCAAGATCGACTGAACGTCTTCATCGAACGGGAGGGGAAAGAGGAGTTTGCGTTCGCCATCGATGTTGACGTATTCATCAAGTACGGGCTCACAAAAGGGATGGAGCTCGAAGACGATTTTGTGCAAGACGTCCTTGAGGCGGAAGAAGCTCAGAAAGCCTATAAGTTGGCCATCAATTATTTATCGTATCGAATGCGCGCCATTTCAGAGGTAAGGGACTATCTCGTGAAGAAAGAGTTAAGTGAATCTGCTATCAAACATGCCATCACGCGACTAATCGAGCAGCGTTATTTGAATGATGAGGAGTTCGCAAAAGCGTATGTCCAAACGAAATTCAACACAAGTCCAAGTGGACCAATCAAAATCAAACGCGAGCTCGAACAGCTCCGAATCCCAACGGACGTTGTTGAATCCGAATTAGAATCAATCTCACACGAAGATCTCGTCGAGAAGGCTGGAAAGTTCGTGAAAAGGAAACAACTGGAAACAAATCGTCGTTCTGCCACAGAAGTGCAACAAAGAATTCAACAAACCCTGATGCAAAGGGGGTTTACCTTTGATATTATTTCAGAGGCGATTCAAACTTTTTGGGAAGAAGAGGACGAAGATGTCGAGGTTGCGGCATGTCTGAAACAGGCTGAGAAGTTGAGTCGGAAGTTCAGCGGATACGACGCGTTCGAACGCAAACAGCGCATGAAGATGCAGCTTCGGCGCAAAGGATTTCCGTATGATGTGATTGAACGTACGTTAGATCGAATCGCTGAAGAAGAATCGTGATGGGACATCTGTTTACGGTAGGGGAAAACACGAAAAGGTGGGTCTACATTGACGATTTTAGAATGGATTACAGCACTGACACCGATTGTGGCCGTGCTCATCTTATTGGTCATTATGCGTTTACCTGCATCGGTAGCCATGCCCTTGTCACTTGTGACGACGGCGATTTTAGCGTTTTTCGTCTGGCAATTGGATGCGACACGAATTATGGCGGCGACATTACAAGGACTCGTCATCGCCGTTACGACAGTATGGATTGTCTACGGGGCAATCGGAATGATGAATACGATGAAAGAAGGGGGCGGGATGAACGCAATTCGTTCCGGATTCGTCAACATCACACCTGACCCGCGTATTCAAGTTTTGATTGTCGGATGGTTATTCGTTTCATTTATTGAAGGCGCATCTGGATTTGGGACGCCTGCAACGGTTGCGGCACCGCTCTTGATTGCACTCGGATTTCCGCCGATTGCCGCCGTTGTCATTGCATTATCCGCAGACGTGTCGGCCGTAACATTTGGTGCGGTCGGGACACCGGCACTTATCGGGATCGGGAACGGTCTATCTTTAGATGTGAACCAGCCTGAGTCGATTGCCTTCTTGACAGAGGTCGTCTTGCAGACGGTGTTGATCGATATGGTGGTCGGCCTATTCATCCCGTTCATTTTGATTTTGATGTTGACGCGGTTCTTCAGTAAAGAGAAGTCGATAAAACCCGCACTTGAGGTATTTCCGATTGCGATTGTGGCGGCGTTGTTATACAGCGTACCTGCGTACATTTGGACACTCATCCTCGGATTTGAGTTCGGTGGCATGCTCGGTGGTTTAACCGGTCTGGTCATCCTCGTGGCCATGGCTCGTAAAGGAATTCTCATGCCGAAACGCGTCTGGACGTTTGATGGATATGTGGATGAGCTAGAACCATCTGCTGAAAAAGTGACGCTCAAATCAACCACGCGAGAATTGCCTCAGTGGAAGGCGTGGGCACCTTATCTTATTTTGACGATTTTCTTAGTGCTCACCCGTACCGTACCATTTTTAAACGAACTCTCTCGCAGTGTCCGAATCAATCTCCCGGACATTCTTGGGGTAGAAGGAGTTTCGACGTCTTGGGAACCGTTCTATTCACCAGGTTTTATGTTTATCCTGACGATTATTGCGACATTCTTCTTACACAACATGAGTTGGTCACAAGTGACATCGGTGTTTAAGGCGACGACACTTGGAGTCGTCGGAACGGCCATCACGTTAGCGGCGTCGGTTCCAATGGTTCGTATATTCATCCACTCTGAAAATGGCGGTGCCGGACTCGCTTCGATGCCGGTCGAGCTTGCGACGGCAGCTGCTGATACGTTCGGTGGGGTGTGGCCACTTGTCGCACCGTGGATTGGGGCCCTTGGTGCCTTCGTTTCAGGTTCGGCGACGTTTTCCAATATGATGTTCTCGAGTTTGACGACAAACGTTGCGGAGTCGGTTGGACTTGATAACACGCTCGCTTTATCGATGCAGATGGCGGGAGCGAACGCAGGAAACATGATCTGTGTGTTGAACGTCGTAGCGGTCGCATCGGTTGCTGGATTACTCGGCAAGGAAGGGACCATCATCCGTTACACGCTCATGCCGATGATTTATTACGTGACGGCGACGGGGGTCATTGGTCTCATTTTAGGCATGTTTTTCTTAAACTAAATCAAGTTACAGTTTTTTTACAGAATAATGTTGACAATTTTCAGAACAGTCTGCTAAGGTTTGAGTAGATTTTAAAACTATGAAACGAGAGGAGCCAGAATGATGAACAACATTGCACTCACAAACACACTCAAAACATCATATGGCTACTCGTATTTAACTGCGTGACATTGGCAGCTGGATAGGGGTAGTGTCCTTTCCCTGACCATGCAAAAGACTGAAGACTACTTCAAGCGCGCTTCATTTGATTGGTTGCACAATCAGGTGGAGTGCGCTTTTTTGCGTGCTTGGATGGGTGAGGCGGAAGGGGGAAATCAGTCATGAAACTGATTAAGCAATTGGATTGGTTTATTAAAAGACAGAAACGAACGTATGTGATTGCGATCATTTTACTGATCATCACAGGGGTTGTAGATATGCTGCCGCCTTGGATTATTGGTCAGGCGATCGATGCGATTCGTGAAGGAAGTTTGACGACAGAGCGATTGATTCTGATTGTATCGTCGCTACTCGGCATTATGGTGTTATCGTACGTGATGTCGTACTTGTGGATTGCCCGACTCTTCGGGACAGCCTTTTTACTTGAAAAGAAATTGAGAGGTCGCTTCTTTGGTCACCTCCTCAAACAAACACCGCGCTTCTATCAACAACATCGCACAGGTGACTTGATGGCACTTGCGACGAATGACTTAAAAGCGGTGGAGCGGACAGCGGGATTTGGGGTCATGACATTAGTCGACTCGTTCAACATGACGCTCATCGCCTTGACGATTATGGGCGTGTTCATCGATTGGAAGTTGACGCTCGCAGCACTTTTGCCGATGCCGATTCTCGCCTGGTCGATGAATAAACTTGGGAGTCAGATTCATACACGTTTCACGGCAGCCCAAGATTCGTTCGGCGTGATGAACGACCAAGTCGTTGAATCCATCTCTGGTCTTCGGGTCGTCCGCTCCTTCGTCCAAGAAGAGGCGGATACGAAAAAATTTGATGACATCACGGATGACGTGATGGCGAAAAACATGCATGTCGCTAAAATTGACGTCTTGTTTGAGCCGGTTATCAAATTACTCGTTGGACTCAGCTATTTGATCGGACTCTCGTTCGGGACGTATCTCGTCTTTACGAACGACATCACGCTCGGTCAACTCGTTTCCTTCAACATTTATTTAGGGATGTTGATTTGGCCGATGTATGCCTTCGGGGAACTCATCAACGTCGTCCAACGAGGAACGGCGAGCTTGGAACGGATTGAGACAACGATGAATGAGGTACCGGACGTTTCGTCAACCGGAACGGTTCACATCGATGTACCAGAGAAAATCACCTTCAAATCGCTCTCATTCCGTTATCCAAACTCGAATCGGGAGTCGTTAGAAGACATCGTCCTGCACGTCTCGCGTGGTGAGACGATTGGGATTGTCGGACCGACTGGAGCTGGGAAGACGACGTTGTTACGTCAATTGCTCCGGGAGTATCCGATCGACGATTCCCTTCTCGTGAACGGGGTGCCGATTTCGGACATTAAACTTGAAACGGTCCGTGGCTGGAGTGGGTATGTGTCACAAGAGCACCTCCTATTCTCGAAAACGGTGCGTGATAACATTCGTTTCGGAGTCGATGATGTCTCGGATGAAGCACTCGACAGAGCCATTCACCTCGCGGCGTTCGATACAGACATCGAACACTTGGAGAACGGTCTCGATACCGTCGTTGGGGAGCAAGGGGTCATGCTGTCAGGTGGACAAAAACAACGATTATCAATTGCACGTGCTTTACTGAAAAATCCTGAGATTCTGCTTCTTGACGATTCGCTCTCAGCGGTCGATGCGAAAACGGAATCACGCATAATCGATTCGGTCCGCACGAGCCGTGAGGCGAAGACGACCTTTATCGTGGCGCACCGTCTTTCTGCGGTGGCACATGCCGACCAAATTCTCGTCCTTCAAGACGGACGAGTCACCGAGCGCGGCACCCACGACCAACTGATGGAACGACACGGTTGGTACTATGAACAATTTATTCGACAAGGAGAGACGGAGTAATCCGGGAAAGGGGGAATCTCTCATGATCGATCAATATGAATTAGATCCGGTCCGCCGGAAGAAGACGATCCGCTCACTCGTTGGTTATGCCAAGCAAGTGAAGCGCTCCATCTTCCTCGGACTGACATTACTCTTTTTAGCGGTCGGTGCAGAACTTGCCGGGCCGTATATCGCCAAAATCATTATCGATGAGCATATCGTCGCCATCGAACGTGACTGGGTTCAAGTCGAATCCGGCGGTAGTGTTTCCTTTAATGGAGATTCTTATGAGAAAGAAACGAGACTAGATGACCAAGAGGTGATTCAGCCGGTCTCGATCGTACAAACGACCGATGGTTACTATCTCGTACCTGATGCGGTTATAAGCGGAGGCGTCCGTGAAGTCGAAGGCGACGTGCTGACGATTTCAAGAGGAGACGAGACGGCGACATATGACAATATTGTCTCGCTCTCGTCGACCGACGTGTTCCAGTTCTATCAAACGGATTTACGAGCTGTCCTTCTCTTATCGGGATTGTACGTCGTCCTGTTACTATTTGCGGCCGGATTGAACTGGGGACAACAGATGCTCCTACAACGGTCGGCGCATAAAATTGTCAAAACGATGCGTCTTGATGTGATGAAGCATCTCCAAACGATTCCGGTACGCTATTTTGACCAGACACCAATCGGGAAGATTGTCAGTCGTGTCACGAATGACACAGAGACGATTCGCGACCTGTATTTAGGAGTGCTTGCTCGCGTCTTCCAAAGTGTCGTCATGATGATCGGGGTACTCATTGCGATGTTCTTCCTAGACGTGCGTCTAGGGCTCGTCTCACTCATTATCATCCCGGTCGTCATCGTCTGGATCAAGTTGTTCCAACGTTTCTCGACAAAAAATAACTTCCGTGTCCGCGCACTCGTCGCGGATATGAACGCGCAGTTGAATGAGAGCATTCAAACGATGCCAATCATTCAATCATACGTCCGCGAAAATCTCGTTTATGACGAGTTCAATGAGAAGAACAGCGACAACTTCCAAACGAGACGAAAGTTGTTGAAATTGGATGCGTTGATGAGCCACAATCTCGTCAACTTCTTCCGAAACATGGCGCTCGCCTTACTCATCTGGTTTGTCGGGGCACAAACGCTCGGTACGGGAAGTGTCCTGACACTGGGGATTCTGTATGCGTATATCGACTATGTCTCGCGGATCTTTGAGCCGGTGACACAGATCATGAACCAATTGTCACCACTCCAACAAGCGCTTGTCTCGGCCGACCGGATGTTCCAACTGCTCGACGAGAAAGGGGAACCGGTCTCATCAGAACGTCTTCCACGCTTTAAAGGGGATGTCGTCTTTGATGACGTGACCTTCAGTTATGAAGCAGGGAAACCGGTGTTGCAACAGATTGAACTACACGCCGCTCCTGGTGAGACGGTCGCACTCGTTGGGCATACCGGAAGCGGGAAGAGTTCAATCATGAACTTGCTCATGCGTTTCTATGACCCCTCGGCCGGAGTCCTTCGAATCGATGGCATGGACGTGACTAAACTACCGACGCAGGCGGTACGAGACCATCTCGGGATCGTCTTACAAGACCCGTTCCTATTCACTGGAACGATTCGGACGAACGTCACGCTTGGAGATGAGACGATTACGGACGAACAGGTATGGAAAGCACTCACAGCTGTCGGGGCAGACCGCTTCGTGAAGCAGCTACCGCAAGGCATCGATGAGCCGGTAATCGAGCGTGGAGCTTCACTCTCGAGTGGAGAACGACAGCTGATCAGTTTCGCACGCGCCCTCGTCTTTGACCCGGCCATCCTCGTCCTCGATGAAGCGACAGCGAGCGTCGACTCGGAGACGGAGGCATTGATTCAGGATGCGCTCAAGACGCTCACGTACGGTCGGACGACGTTTGTCATCGCGCACCGACTCTCGACGATTCGAGAAGCGGACCAGATTCTCGTTCTCGACCACGGACGAATCATTGAGCGAGGCAATCACCAGTCACTCATCGAGTATGGTGGTGTCTACGCCCGAATGCATGAATTACAGAGTAAACAACAAGCCATCAGTTAAGGAGGTCACATGGAAATCAAGGGGAAATATAACCGCGCCAAAGTGTTTAACGAACGAATCGATGATATGACGCGGAATCAAATTGAAACATTGCTCGACCAACCGTTCACACAAGGGGCATCGATTCGAATCATGCCGGACATGCATGCGGGGAAAGGATCGGTCGTTGGAACGACGATGACGATTCAAGACAAAGTCGTGCCAAACCTGGTCGGTGTCGATTTAGGGTGTGGGATGCTTTGTACGGAGATCAAAGCCAAGCGGATCGATTTTCAACGACTCGATGACCTCATTCGTGAACTCGTACCGAGCGGGATGAACATTCGGGAGAAGGTTCATCCATACGCATCTGAACTTCCATTAGAAGAGGTGCGAGCGCCGTATAAACTCGACCGAGCCTTGCGCTCGGTCGGGTCGCTCGGCTCGGGGAACCACTTTATTGAAGTGAACCGAGATGACTCGGGACGTACGTTTCTTGTCATTCATTCCGGTTCGCGCCATCTTGGGGTACAGATTGCCGATCACTATCAGGAGCGAGCGATTCAACACATGATGGAAACACATGATGTAAAAGAAGAAATTGAGCGTTTGAAAGCCTTAGGTCGACAACAAGAAATCTCGGCTTATCTGGAAACAGAGCGTGCGTCACGGAAACCATTTCGAGACCTGGCTTATGTGGAGGGAGCGGATATGGACGATTACATGCATGACGTGCGCATCGCTCAACAATACGCGGCGGCGAACCGTCGTGCGATGACGGATGTGATCGTCGAAGCGATGAATTGGAACATCGTCGATCAATTCGACACCGTCCATAACTATATCGATCATGATGCGATGATCCTGCGAAAAGGGGCCATCTCCGCTCAAGAAGGAGAGCGAGTCATCATTCCGATGAACATGCGAGACGGTTCGCTCATCTGTACGGGGAAAGGGAATCCAGACTGGAACTTCTCGGGTCCACACGGCGCAGGTCGGATCATGTCTCGGTCGGCCGCGCGGAAACGCGTCGATTTCAAAGAATTCAAACGTTCGATGGAAGGTGTCTGGTCGACATCAGTTCGCCCATCGACAATCGATGAATCACCATTTGTGTATAAGTCGATGAAAGAAATTGTTCGTTATATCGAACCGGCCGTTCAAATCGATCAAATCATCAAGCCACTTTACAACTTCAAGGCGAACTGAGTCACGTACTCAGTCTCGTCTTTTTCTTTTTTCGTAAAATCTGATACGCTTACATCGAGGTGAACGATATGGAAAAGCGGTTAAGTGACTTATCGAAATATGAGTTAGAGCAAGAGATTCAAGCATTACATGAACGGAAACGAAAAGCTGAACAGATGGGCATGGTCAGCGAAATCGAAGTCGTCCTTCGACGGATTGCGATTGCCGAAAGCTATTTGATTGACCCATCATCGTTTCGTCCAGGTGAAACATATGTCGTCAATTACAATGACCGTCCGTTTCGCTTGAAATTCGTCAACGGTGTCATGGGCTGGGGGACGTTTGAAGGCGAGATGACAGAACGGGCCATCCCGCTCTCAGAATTGTCGGAGGTGAAGCGATGAACCGGAACGAACAATACGAACGGCTCGCGGTCATTTTAAAAAAGAAGAATGACGTCTTGAACGATTCAGAAGCGGTGACGTGGGTCGAAGTGTTATGGGAAGATTTTGAGACCTCACTTGCCAAGGCGGGCGAACCGTATCCGGGAGAGGCAAAGGCGTTCCAATACGTCATTCAACAGATTGATGCATACGGGGCGCAGCTCCATTTGTTCCAAACGAAAAACGAAAAGTTCAAGCATTTGATGTCTAAACGGAATTTACACTGAGTCACGTCCTTGGGGCGTGATTTTTTTATTGCAATTCCTCAACAATTCGTTATAATGAAGGTCGCTAATAGTTTGTTTTAAAGTATAGTATAGATAAACTTTCTTTAGTTGAACTCATGTTTCACTAAACAAGAAGGAGGCGTTCAGTCGTTGGAAGTAGGTCAAAACATTAAGCGGCTCCGGATCAAAAAAGGATTGACCCAAGAGGAGTTGGCGGAACGTACCGATTTGAGTAAAGGATATATTTCTCAAATTGAGCGGGATTTAAGCTCTCCCTCACTAGAAACGTTATTCGATTTATTGAATGTCCTCGGGAGTTCCCCGAAAGAGTTTTTCGATGAAGAGTTGAATCAAAAAGTGGTGTACACCGTTGACGATCGCACCATCTATACGGATGAAGAACGCAAATATCGGACAGAATGGCTCATCCCGGAATCGAATGAAAAAGAGATGGAGCCGATTCTGGTCACATTTTTCAAACATGGAGAGTTCAAACAATATGAGCCTTCACGTTCGGAGACGCTCGTATACGTCTTGTCCGGCAAAATTGCCTTGAAATTAGGGAACCACACATATTTTGCCAAGACAGGGGAAACCCTTTATTATGTCGCCTCAGATTCGCATCAACTCGTCAACGATAACGATGGAGAGAGTGAATGTCTCATCGTCGCGACCCATTCATATTTATAAGTCAACAGAGGAGGAAACAGCATGAATGCAGAGACAATTATTCGCTTTGACCACGTGTCAAAGCGTTACGACGACACAGTCGTCCTTGAAGATATTAGTTTTGAGATTGAGCGTGGGAAGTTTTATACGCTTCTCGGTCCATCGGGATGTGGGAAGACGACGATTTTGCGTCTCATCGCCGGATTTACCGATGCGACCGAAGGAGGTATTCACTTCAGCGGGAAACGAATCAACGATGTGCCGGCTAATAAACGACAAGTGAATACCGTGTTCCAAGATTATGCGCTGTTTCCTCATTTAAACGTATTTGAGAATGTGGCATTCGGTCTCCGGATTAAAAAATTGAAGGAAGCAGATGTGAAAGCGAAAGTGGAGCAGGCTCTCAAGTTTGTTAACTTAGAAGGATACGGCTCGCGCGAAATCGATGAGATGTCAGGTGGACAGCGCCAACGTGTCGCCATCGCCCGCGCAATCGTAAATGAGCCGGAGGTCATTCTCCTTGATGAACCGCTCTCTGCCTTAGACTTGAAACTTCGTACGGAGATGCAATATGAACTTCGTGAGTTACAGCAACGTCTTGGCATTACCTTTATTTTCGTCACACACGACCAAGAAGAGGCGCTCGCCATGTCGGATGAGATTTTCGTCATGAACAACGGGAAAATTGTTCAGAGTGGGACACCGACTGATATTTATGATGAACCGATCAACCGTTTCGTTGCAGACTTTATCGGTGAATCCAATATCGTGCCGGGTGTCATGCCGGAAGACAATGTCGTCACGTTTGCTGGTAAAACGTTTGACTGTGTCGACCAAGGATTTGACCGCAATGAAAAAGTTGAGGTCATCATTCGTCCGGAAGACTTAGAGATGACATCGGTCGATGCAGCAAAACTCGTTGTCGACGTCGATTCTCAATTGTTCCGAGGTGTCCACTACGAGATTTGCTGTTATGACCAAGAAGGAAACGAATGGCTCGTCCACTCGACGAAGAAATCAATCGTCGGATCAAAAATCGGATTGACGTTTGACGAAGAAGCGATTCACGTCATGCGACTAGGTGAAACAGAAGAAGAATTTGACCGTCGTCTCGAATCCTACGAGGAGGTCCCTTATGAATCAAACTAATCAGACCGCAAAGACGGTATATTTGACGACCTATTGGATTTGGATCGCCTTGTTCGTCATCGCACCACTCGTCCTCGTCGTCTATTATTCCTTTTTTGATATCGATGGGAATTTGAGTTTAGAAAACTATCAGACGTTCTTCACGTCGACGTATTTGTCGATGACGCTCTCGTCGTTCTGGTATGCGTTTCTCATTACGTTCTTCTCGTTACTCGTCGGGTATCCGACGGCATACTTGTTGACGAAGACGAAGCATAAACAGCTTTGGCTCTTACTCATCTTGCTGCCGTCATGGATTAACTTGTTGTTAAAGGCGTATGCGTTCCTTGGAATTTTTGGGACGTACGGGATTACGAATCAATTTTTAGAAGCCATCGGTATTGGGACGAAACAGATTCTATTCACCGATTTCAGTTTCGTCTTTGTTTCGGTATACATCTTCATCCCGTTCATGATTTTGCCGATTTACAACGCCATTGAGAAGTTACCGCCATCACTCGTCTACGCATCCCGTGATTTAGGTGCATCGAACTGGACGACATTCCGACGTGTCATCTTCCCGTTGACGCTTGACGGCGTCAAGTCAGGGATTCAAATCGTCTTTATTCCGGCATTATCGCTCTTCATGATCACCCGACTCATCGCCGGGAACCGGGTCATCACACTCGGTACAGCGATTGAACAACAATTCCTTGTCACACAAAACTGGGGGATGGGCTCGACGATTGCCGTCTTCCTCATCTTGGCGATGGTTCTTGTCATGGTCGTCACACGTGACTGGGGTGCGAAAGGAGCGGTTCGTCGATGAAACGTAAACGATTCAAATTATCAAATCTATACTTGGCGGCCGTGTTCTTCATCTTGTATGCGCCAATTCTATATTTGGTCTTCTACTCGTTCAACAGTGGCGGAACGATGAGTAACTTCGAAGGGTTCACCCTCGAATGGTACAAGTCGCTCTTCACGGACACGAGACTTCTCGTCATCGTCTTGAATACGATTGTCATCGCACTGCTCTCGGCGACGATTTCGACCGTGCTCGGTGTCATCGGGGCACTCGCCATCTATACGGCGAAACAAAAGTATACGAAGACATCCCTCTTATCATTGAACAATGTCTTGATCGTTAGCCCGGACGTCATCATCGGGGCGTCCTTCTTGATTCTCTTTACGATGCTTGGGATTCAGTTAGGCTTTTATTCGGTCCTCTTGTCGCACATCGCTTTCTCGGTTCCGATTGTCGTCATCTTGGTGTTGCCAAAACTCCAAGAGATGAGTCCGACGTTGATTGATGCGTCACGTGACCTTGGTGCCAGTACGTGGGATGTATTGACGAAAGTCATTCTGCCATATATCACGCCAGGGGTATTTGCCGGTTTCTTCACGGCACTCACCTATTCGTTAGATGATTTTGCTGTTACATTCTTCGTGACAGGGAACGGCTTCACGACGCTCGCCGTAGAAGTTTATTCGCGGGCACGTCAAGGCATCTCGCTTGAAATCAATGCGTTGTCTGCGATTCTATTCGTCTTCACGCTCATACTTGTCATCGGATATTATGTGTTGGCGCAACGAGGATCAAAGGAGGTTAGACGATGAAAAAACTAGTCATCATGTTGGCGATCCCATTAATCGTCAGTTTCGGTCTCCTTCTTTGGATTCAGCAACTGAATGCTGCGCAAGGATTCGGCGGCGACAACACACTGGTCGTCTACAACTGGGGAGACTATATCGATGAGGACTTGATCGGTGAGTTCGAAGAGCAGAGCGGGTTGAAGGTCGTTTATCAAACGTTCGACTCGAACGAAGCGATGCTCACGAAAATTGAGCAAGGCGGTACGGCCTTTGATGTCGCCGTTCCATCCGATTATGCGATCAGTAAGATGAGAGAGGAGAATCTTCTTCTCCCAATCGATTACGATAAACTCGAAAACTTTGATAATATCGATCCGCGCTTCCTCGATAAATCATTCGACCCGGGTAACAAGTACTCGGTTCCTTATTTCTGGGGCACGGTCGGGATTGTCTACAATCCTGAACTAGTCGATGGTGAGATCACTTCATGGAACGACCTGTGGGAAATGCCGCTCGAGAACGACATTCTCCTTGCGGACGGGACACGTGAAGTAATGGGCTTCGGCCTGAACTCGCTTGGTTACTCTCTCAATACGACGAATAAAGATGAGTTGATTGAGGCGGAGCAAAAGTTGGAAATGCTTTGGCCGAACATCAAAGCCATCGTCGGAGACGAAATCAAAATGCTGATGGCGAACCGTGAGGCAGCGGCAGCCGTCGTCTGGTCCGGCGATGCGTCAGAAATCATGTATGAGAATGAAGAACTGACGTATGTCATTCCGGAAGAAGGCACGAATCTCTGGTTTGATAACCTCGTCATCCCAAGTACGGCACAAAACGTGGACGGGGCACATCAGTTCATCGACTTTATGTTAGATGCTGATATTGCGGCACGTAACACGGATTATGTCGGATACTCAACACCGAACGAAGCGGCTCTCGAATTCTTGGATGAAGAAGTCACATCGGATGAACGGTTCTACCCGTCTCGTGAAGTGACACAAGACCTTGAAGTATATGAAAACCTAGGGAAGCGCATGAACGCTTACTATAACGAATTGTATTTACGCTTTAAAATGCAGAGTAAATGACGAAACATCCCCGCGCTCATCTGAGTACGGGGATGTTCGTTTATTGCTTGATTGTCGATTTGATGTCTTCGATATGTTTCAAGGTGACAGTCGTGTCGACTTGTGTGAAGGAGCGTAAGATTTCGTATAGTCGGACTTGCTCATCAAGATCGAATACAAAATCCTGATAGGTGATCAGCTCTTTGATCCATTTTTGGCGATTGAGCACAGGGACCTCGGTAGATTCAATTTTTTTGAGCGTCGAACGATTGCTGAACACGATCCATGAGTGGAGATGGATTCGGTCCACTCCAAGCACTTGCTCGATGGCTTTGAGATGCAATTCATTTTGCTTGATTGGATTGAAGAAGCGTTGTTTTTTACGGCGGGGGAGTGTCTGCGTCCAGTATTGGTCACGTGCCCGACCGAATATCCAACCGCTATAGTTTTTAGACTCGATGACATGTACCCCGGATTGGTTGATTAAAATGACATCGATTTCAGTGGTTCGATCTTTTTTAGAAGGATGGGGGAGATACAGATTTGTCAGAATTAACGGTTGGAAGAACTTTGACTCAATCTCCGCCACACATAAGTATTCTCCGAATAGACCGGTGTCTTGGACCACTTTGAAGTAAGAATGTCGAGTTTGTTGAGAATACTGACTGTTTTGATAACGTTTGACCTTGTAGAGGATGATAAGTGTGAGGACGAGAAAAATGGGTGCGAATATGCTAATCAAGGTGACGAAAATACCTTCGAACAATTCTGTTAGTAGTGAAGCCATCAAATCCCTCCCTTTGTATCCACTATACAAGAAGCGAGATGATTCATATGTATATTTTTTACAATCGAGGATAATCGTTTTTTACATCATAAAGGACCCATCGAAATGGGTCCTTTTGCTTAGGTTTCATGCTTCAGCGCCTCACGCTCTTCTTCTGTAAAGACTCGAGAACGTCCTAAAAATCGTTTCCCTTCGACACCTTCAAGGGAAAACATACCACCTCGACCATCGACCACATCGATGATCAGTTGTGTATGTTTCCAATAATCATATTGTTTCTCATGGATATAAAATGGCGTCTCGCCGATTTCACCGAGAAGAACATCGTGGTCGCCCACCATGAACTCGTCACGTGGGAAACACATGGGAGAGCTCCCGTCACAACATCCTCCTGACTGATGAAAGAGGAGGGGACCGTGTTTTGATTTGAGACGTTCGATGAGTTCGAGCGCGGCGGGGGTGGCCTCGACTCGTCTCACCATCTTAGAAGAACCCGAGCTTTTGTTCGCTGTAGCTGACGAGCATGTTTTTCGTACGTTGATAGTGACCGAGCATCATCTTATGGTTCTCACGACCGATTCCGGACATTTTGTAACCACCGAATGCAGCATGTGCCGGATAGGAGTGGTAACAGTTGATCCAGACACGTCCTGCTTGAATTTCACGACCGAAACGGTACGCACGGTTCATGTCACGAGTCCACACGCCTGCCCCGAGTCCATAAAGCGTATCGTTCGCGATGGCGAGTGCTTCCGCATCATCTTTGAATGTCGTCACGGATAAGACCGGTCCGAAAATCTCTTCTTGGAAGATTCGCATCTTGTTATGACCTTTGAAGATGGTCGGTTGAATGTAATACCCATCCGCGAGCTCTCCGTCCATCATGTTGCGCTCTCCACCGATTAGACACTCTGCGCCCTCTTCTTTCCCGATTTGGAGATAAGACAGGATTTTTTCCATCTGTTCGTTCGACGCTTGTGCACCCATCATGACATCGGCATCGAGTGGGTTACCGAGCTTGATTGCTTTGACGCGCTCTAGCACGCGTTCCATGAACTTGTCATAAATCGACTCTTGAATCAAGGCGCGAGATGGGCATGTACAGACTTCCCCTTGATTCAAGGCAAACATGACGAGACCTTCGATTGCTTTGTCGAAGAAATCGTCATCCGCTTCCATGATGTCGGCAAAGAAGATGTTTGGTGACTTCCCACCGAGCTCAAGCGTGACAGGGATGATGTTTTGAGAAGCGTACTGCATAATGAGGCGACCTGTCGTCGTCTCACCGGTGAAGGCGACTTTATCGACACGGTCACTCGATGCGAGTGGTTTTCCTGCTTCGAGACCGAAACCGTTCACGATATTGATGACACCAGGTGGTAATAAATCTTCGATGAGTTCCATGAGAACCATGATTGAAGAAGGTGTTTGTTCTGCCGGCTTTAAGATGACACAGTTTCCGGCAGCGAGTGCCGGTGCGAGTTTCCAGACCGCCATCAAAATCGGGAAGTTCCATGGAATGATTTGAGCGACGACGCCGAGTGGCTCATGGAAATGATAAGCGACTGTATCGTGGTCGAGTTCACTGATGCCGCCTTCTTGTGAGCGGATGACCCCTGCGAAGTAACGGAAGTGGTCGATGGCGAGCGGAAGGTCAGCGTTGAGCGTTTCCCGAACTGCCTTCCCATTTTCCCATGTTTCCGCATAGGCGAGCATTTCAAGGTTCTCTTCCATGCGGTCTGCAATTTTATTCAAGATGACAGAACGTTCCGTGACAGACGTTTTGCCCCAATCCTCTTTGGCTGCATGAGCGGCATCCAAAGCAAGTTCAATATCCTCTTTCGTTGAGCGGGCGACTTCACATAATACTTTCCCATTTACAGGAGATGTGTTTTCAAAGTATTCTCCACCAGCCGGTGCGGTCCACTTTCCGTTAATGTAGTTCTCATAACGGTCTTTAAACTGTACTTTCGTTCCTGCTGAGTTCGGTACTTCATAAATCATGATCGTTCCTCCCTTTTCATACGAGATAGAGGAGTTATGTATGCGCTTACATTTTTCAGTAAGCGAACGACTCCCTTTTTTCATCGTAACGGTATGATGTGATAAAAGTCAAAATTTTTCGACAATAATTTGTCAATCTTTTGTAAAAACGTTTTGAACTCAAGATTTGTGGAAATGACTAGATTGTACACATTAATTTATCCATAAGGAGTGAGTCACGATGGCTAAGACATATCAAATTGACCCGGCGCATAGTTCGATCACGTTCACGGTCAAGCACATGATGATTTCCAAGGTGAAGGGCGAGTTTAAAGAATTTGATATTAAGGCGAACGGTGAGCCGAGCGATCTAGCGAATGCGAGTGTGAAAGTGACGATTCAGGCAGCATCGATTGACACCAATAACACAGATCGGGATAACCACCTTCGTTCAGGCGATTTCTTCAATGCCGAGGAACATCCGCATCTCGTCTTTCATTCAACTTCTTTCCGTTCAAAAGGGGGCGGAGAATTCGAAGTGACAGGGGATTTAACGATTCGAGGAACGACTCGGGAAGAGACGTTCGAAGTGGAGTATGAAGGGAGCGCCAAAGACCCATGGGGCAACACGAAACACGCCTTCTCCGGAGAAGGGTCGCTCAACCGTGAGGACTATGGATTAACGTGGAACCAAGCGCTTGAGGCGGGCGGTGTTCTCGTCGATAAGAAAGTCAAATTCGAGTTCGAGCTCCAATTCACTGAATCGGAGGCATAAGAAAAGTCGCTCAGGTGAGCGACTTTTTATTGTTCGTATACCAATTTTTTCTGAAGACTGTCTTCGCTAAACACCCAACCTGTAAAGGATGACAACACGTCATTCGTCTGCTCGTCGACGATGACGACCGCAACGAACGGATACATGTTTTTAGAGAAATAACGCAAGTTTGTAAAGCGGTATTCGATCATCCCGTTATGACGTGTCACGGTGTACGTGTGAATTTTAGAAAACTCGAGGAACGCCTGTAAGTCTGCATTTTTCCGAGCCTCTACGAAATGGAGATCTTCTTCTCCTGGCATCGGTTTGTCGCGGAAGCGACCACATTCGATGACTTTGCCTTTTTTTACTTTCACGGCTCCGAGACCATCACGGAAACGGACGGCGACATGCCAGTCATCCCAACCGATTCCTGGAGAGATGAACAATTCATGTGCCCCTGCAAAGTGTCTCGCCACGGTAGCGAGCGCGCGGTTACGTAATTTAAACTGAATGGCATAGTAACTGATGACAAGCGCAATGAGCAGTGCAAAAATAGGGACAGTCGCACCCGTTATCATCCATAATGCATATGCACCGTAATAAGCGGAGAACAAGTACGGATCAAACGTCCCGATTACGCCCCAGCCGATCCATTTTTTCGAAAAAGGTTGTAGCGCTTGCGTCCCGTAGGCATTAAATAAGTCGACCGTGACATGAAGCAACACGGCGATTTGTGCCATGACCCATAGGGAGGCAGGATTGACACCGAGGACCGTCCCGATGACAGCGCTGACGATGATTGGCCAAGCAAGGAGCGCGGTGATTCCATGTGAACGACCACGATGCTGGCGTAAATACGTACTATTTCCTTTTAACTTAAAGACGGTGTCGAAGTCTGGTGCGTGCGAGCCGACGAGAGCCGTGGCTGTCATCGCTAAAAACAGTTGTGCATCACCTGACACTTCTGGGCTGAGCGTCGCGATGGCACTTAAACCAAGTCCCATACCAATGTGTGTCGCAGTATCCAATGTGCGTCAGCACCTCCATCAATAATGAAAGAATTACGTCATCTATTCTTATTTATCATACAATATTTTTAAAACGAGGGGAAACACAATGCTTAATCTTGATAAATTGTTCACAAATTATAATATTCACCATTTCAACGAGGAACTCGTCACGTGGTTTAATCGCGAAAAGCGTGATTTACCTTGGCGTCATGCGAAAAATCCTTACCGTGTGTGGGTAAGTGAAGTGATGTTGCAACAGACACGAGTCGATACGGTCATCCCATATTACAACCGGTTCATGGATCGCTTTCCGACGCTCGAAGATCTCGCAGCTGCTGACACGGATGAGGTCGTAAAGTATTGGGAAGGGCTCGGTTACTATTCTCGCGTCCGAAACTTACACGAAGCGGTCAAAGAAGTCGCTTCTGTTTACGAGGGGATTGTCCCGGAGGAGAAGGAACGTTTCGAGAAACTGAAAGGGGTCGGACCATATACGACGGGAGCCGTACTATCGATTGCGTACAATCAACCGGAACCGGCTGTGGATGGAAACGTTATGCGCGTGATGTCCCGTCAATTCGGAATCTATGACGACATTGCGCTGCCGAAGACACGCAAAATCTTCGAACAAGTCGTTCGTCGATTAATGGATCCGGCTCACGCATCCGATTTTAACGAAGGCGTGATGGAGTTAGGCGCGACGGTCTGCACACCGAAAAATCCGATGTGCTCGCTCTGTCCCGTGCAAGACACGTGTTATGCATATGCGCATCATGTACAAGATGAGCTGCCGGTCAAAACGAAGAAGGGAGCAGCACGTATCGAAATGTATGACGCGCTATGCATCGAGAAAGATGGAAAAGTTGCCTACGAACAACGAGCGGACAAAGGGTTGCTTGCTGGGATGTGGCAATATCCGCTTATGGATCGAGGAACGGGGGAACAACTTAACGGAACGTATCTCGGGCAAGTGAAACATGTCTTCTCTCATATCGTTTGGTATATCGATTTGTATCGCGTCGATACGCTTCCGACGGATGACGTCGTCTGGCTAGACGCTTCGGAGCGTGAGGTGAAGACGGTTTCTGTTGCTCAACAAAAATTAGAACGATTGGCAGGTGGCGAACGTGAGACGATTTGATGTAGAGTCGACATATGATACGACGGTCGATTCGCTTTGGGATTTGTTACAGGATGCCTCGCTTTTGACGAAACTGACGAAGTTTCCTAAAGTACGCTTAGTAGGGGACGGCGCCTCGGTCGAAGGGAATGAAGTGAAGTTGTTCGTTGGGGTCGGTCCGGTGGAACTGCCATGGACCAGTGCCATCACCGTTGTGGGAAACCAGGCATTCTGCGATCAAGGAAAGACGTTGCCGTTTCCGTTCAAGCGGTTCACACATGTGCACCGGGTCGAGTCGCGTGATGGCAAGGCGGTCATGATCGACGAAGTGACGTTCGATAGCTATGTCCCGAACATACTCGTCGAGTATTTCGTGCTTCGTCCAATGTTTCAAGAACGGGCGCGGGCCTTCCAAAAAACACTAAATTCATGAAAATAAGAGATTTCCTTTTTCATTGGTTCTGAAAGTCGCTATAATTAAATATGAGAATTGTATAGCATCATAGCGGAAAGGAGGAGCTTATGAGCTTATTTCCCAAAGCAGGTAGCAAAATCGAGATACAGAGCTACAAGCACAACGGAACTTTGCATCGCGTTTGGGAAGAAACGCTCGTCCTTCAGTCGTCAAAAACGGATATGATCGGATTCAATGATCGCATCATGGTCAGCGAGTCAGACGGTCGGCAATGGAGAACGCGAGAGCCGGCAATTTGCTACTTTTCATCTGAGTATTGGTTCAATGTCATCTGTATGATTCGCGAAGACGGGATTTACTACTACTGTAATCTAGGTTCGCCGACTACATTTGATGGGGATGAACGTGCCATCAAATATATCGATTACGATTTGGACATCAAGGTGTTCCCGGATATGTCGTACACGATTTTAGATGAAGATGAATATGAGCGGCATCGTCGCGAGATGAATTATCCGAAAGCGATTGATCGAATCTTGAAGCAGAACGTGCAAGAACTGATCAACTGGATTCGAGGACGGAAAGGGCCGTTCAACCCAACATTCGTCGATGAATGGTATCGCGAATACGAAGCACGTTACCGGAGATGATTCCTCATCTCCGCTTTTTTTCTTAAGTCAGGAGGCATTATGGGTAGTATTAAACGTTATTTGCAGTTTGTTCGTCCGTATAAGAAACAAATTGCCCTTACCATTTTCGTCGGGATTTTGAAGTTTTCCATCCCGCTCGGATTACCGTTACTTTATAGATATGTCATCGATAACTATTTGACGGACGATGCGCCGAAGCAGGACTACACGACGCTCGTCTGGTTGTTCAGCATCGTTTTCTTCGTCTTCTTGGTCCTCAAGCCACCGATCGAATACTTGCGTCAATATTTGGCGCAGTGGGCCGCAACGCGTGTCTTGTTCGATGTGCGGAACCGGTTATTCGACCACGTCCAAAAGTTGTCACTCCGCTATTATTCAAACAATAAGACGGGACAAATCATTTCAAGGATCATCAATGACGTCGAACAGACGAAAGACTTCGTCATCACCGGGCTGATGAATATTTGGCTCGACATGGTCACCATCCTTATCGCCATCGGGATCATGTATACGATTGACCCGCAACTCACGTTGATTGCGATTTTACCACTTCCGTTTTATGCGATCGCAGTCCGCTATTTCTATGGGCGGTTGCGTCGTTTGACGCGTGAACGGTCGGCGGCACTCGCTGATTTACAAGGGCATTTGACAGAGCGTGTCAACGGGATGGCGGTCATTCGGAGTTTTGCGCTAGAGCCATATGAGAACAAGGCATTTGAACAACAGAACGGTGGCTTCTTGAACGCGGCACTCAAACATACGAGTTGGAACGCCAAGACGTATGTCGTCGTATCGACCATCACCGACATCGCGCCAATCCTCATCTTCACGACGGCATCGTGGCTCGTCATTCAAGAAGCGGTATCGCTCGGGACGCTCGTCGCGTTCATCGCGTACATCGACCGACTCTATGCACCGCTCGGTCGTCTCGTCAACTCGGCGACGACACTCACGCAGTCGGTCGCATCGATGGACCGTGTCTTTGAGTTTTTGGATGAAACATATGATATCGAAGAGAAATCGAACGGGTTCGTCCCATTGTCGACAGCAGGTAAAATCGACCTTGAACATGTGAGTTTTTCGTATGAACAGGACGGGGCACGAGCGTTGAACGATGTGAACCTTCAAATCCGCTCTGGTGAACGCGTGGCGTTTGTCGGAATGTCCGGTGGAGGGAAGTCGACACTCGTCAGTTTGATTCCGCGCTTCTATGACGTGACGGATGGAAGCATCAAAATCGACGGCGTCGATGTGCGTGATTTCAAATTACGTGCACTTCGTGATCAAATCGGAATGGTCATGCAGGATTCGGTCCTCTTCAGCGAATCGGTCGCCATGAATATTCGGATGGGGAAACCGGATGCGACGGATGAAGAAGTCATCGCGGCGGCCAAGGCGGCGAACGCCCATGAGTTTATCTCGAAATTACAGGACGGGTATGCGACACCGGTCGGGGAGAAAGGTGTCAAACTGTCTGGTGGACAGAAGCAACGGCTTGCGATTGCACGTGTCTTTTTGAAGAATCCACCAATCTTGATTTTAGACGAGGCGACGAGTGCGCTTGATTTAGAAAGTGAAGCGATGATTCAAGACTCGTTGGCCCGTCTGACGAAAGGGCGGACGACGTTAATCGTTGCCCACCGTTTGTCGACCATTACGGACGCCGATCAAATCGTCGTCGTGGATAACGGTCAAATCATGGAGACGGGTACGCATGAAGAGCTGATGCGTCGTCGCGGGGCGTATTACGACCTGTATATGATTCAAGATTTAGCCGTAGTTGAATAATGAAAAAAGTCGAGTCCCTATGGGCTCGACTTTTTTAGCGGTCTAAAAATCGTTTACGAACATCTGGTGAAGGGAGTGTGCACACTTCCTTCTTTCCAAATAGACGTGTCCGATATTTGGCGAACAACGTATATCCATGATCACGAATCGGTCTAGGTATGAAACGAATGAGTCGAAGCAGGCGCCAACGGCCATCAAGGTGTTCGGCAATTCGAATCGCAGCGTCTGATTTTAAGTAAGGAACCCCTTCCTCAATATAGACGATGCTGTCGACTGATTCCGGGATCCGGTGTCGTGTTCGGAGCGACTGACCGACCTCGCTTTGGAGCGAAGCAAAGTGAATCGAGGCGTGTCGATCATGACGAATGATGAACTGAACACTGGCATCACAGAAGTTGCAATCGCCATCAAATAAAACAATCGCAGGCAAGTACTTCGCCTCCTTCATCGTACTGTTTTACCGTTTTGTCTTCATGTTAAACGTCAAGCAGCGAGTTGGCGAGCAGGTTGCATCTTGTAGAGCGATACATAATACAAGTAAGCACCGAGGGCACCGAAGACAAACATGTAACCGCTCATCAAGACCGGACCGATGAACGCGCCGACGACAATTCCTGCCGCAGCAACCAACTTGGCTCCATGGAATGTGAGCCCGCCGAACGCAAGGTAGGAAGCCCGGCGTTCAGGATCGAGGAGGTCAACCTGTTTCACTTGCCGAATCGGAGAGTAGAGGAGTTCGCCGATTGTGAAGATGATTGCGAGTGTGGCCAGGACGATAAAGGAGTTCATCGAGGTAATGGCGGCGTATGCTGTGATATATAACGATAAGCCAATGAAAAACACGGTCTTCTCTTTGAAACGTTTGACGAAAGCGGTGACCGCAAACGTGATGGCGACGACGAGCAAGGTGTTCTCTAGTTGCATAAACGCCATCATGCGTACCCCGTCAAAAGGTATCCCGAGAATTTGACGACTTTCGAATGACTCTGCTAAATGGACACCGATGTAGTTCGCCATATGAAACTCGGTCGAAAAGACGAGCATACTTCCAAATACGAATGTGATCCAACGGCGGTCACGTAACGCGATTTTGTAGTTTTCGATGACGCCATGAATCGGGTTTGACGGTGTTGAACGATTGCCGGTGTATGTGTCGACCAAATAGCGTTGAAGGACGATGGTGGTCACAGTGAGAATGACCGTCATACCAATGAAGAGGGCAAAACGATGGTCGCGATAGAAGGCACCGCCGAGCATGACGCCTCCGGCGATAGCCAAGTTGACGAGCCAGTAGTCATACACGTAGATGGCTTTTCGATTCGATTCTTCCATGGAGTCGATGACGATTGCCTCAAGTGCCGGATAGTTCAATCCGTTCGAAACGGCATGTCCGAAGTAGAGGATGGCGACGACGAGTGCCCAGTTATTCGATGGGTGAATGGCGATGGTCATCCCAAGAAAACAGATGATTTGAATCACCTGGCCAATTTGTAAGACAACCTTCCGATTGAACCGATCGGAAAAGTACCCACCGAATAGACCGGTCAAGTAACCGACGATAACGAATGAGGTCATGATGATTCCAGCGGGGACTTTCCCCAACTCTTCTGAGAAATAGAGTGCCATGAATGGGAAAATGGCTGATCCGACGATTCGAATACAAAATCCGCAAACGAGTCGCAAACGGACATTTAATGGAAAATCTTTAAATTTCATATGGTGAGCACCTCCTTGGTTCTACTGTAATGGGGGACGGTACATGATAAAAAGAGACACTTTTTTTAAAGATGTCCCCTTTTACAAAAAAAAGAGATGCTCGCGCATCTCCCTCTCTTACAATTGAGCAAACGAGCAGTGGACCGCTTCGATCGTCTCTTCGATATCTTGTTCCGTATGCTCTGTCGTCAAGAACCAGGCCTCATATTTCGATGGAGCCAAGTTCACGCCATTCTCCAGCATCAACTTGAAGAAACGTCCGAACTTCTCACCATCTGACTTTTCCGCACCTTCATAGTCGGTGACGATTTCATCCGTGAAGTAAACGGTGAGTGCCCCCTTCAAGCGGTTGAGCGTGATGGTAATGTCATGCTTTTCTGCCGCCTCGCGGATGCCAGCTTCCAGTTTTGCACCGAGTGCGTCTAATTTCTCATAGACACCAGGTTGCTCGAGCACTTCAAGGCAAGCGATTCCTGTCGCCATCGAGGCAGGGTTACCGGCCATCGTGCCGGCTTGATATGCAGGTCCGAGTGGAGCGACCGTTTCCATGATTTCAGCCTTGCCCCCGTAAGCACCGATTGGTAGACCGCCACCGATAATCTTACCGAGCGCTGTCATATCCGGTTCGATGCCATACACTTGTTGGGCACTTCCGTATGTGAAACGGAACGCCGTGATGACCTCATCATAGATGACGAGTGCGCCGTGTTCATGTGTGATGTCATTGACAGCTTGTAGGAAACCTGGCTTCGGTTCGACGATTCCGAAGTTCCCGACAATCGGTTCGACGAGGACACATGCGACCTGGTCTCCCCATTCTTTCATCATCTCGCGATACGCTTCGACGTCGTTGAACGGGACGGTGATGACTTCTTTGGCAGTGGCTTTTGTCACACCTGCAGAGTCCGGAGAACCGAGTGTCGCTGGACCACTACCTGCCGCAATCAGCATGAGATCCGAATGACCGTGATAACAACCGCTGAATTTCACAACGAGTTCACGACCGGTGTAAGCACGGGCGACTCGTACTGTCGTCATGACGGCTTCCGTCCCCGAGTTCGTGAATCGTACTTTATCCATCGAAGGGATGGCTTGTTTTAGTTTCTTCGCAAACTCGACTTCGAGACGATGAGGTGTCCCGTAAAGTAAGCCTTTTAAAGAAGCATTGACGAGCGCTTCATGAATATGGGGATGGGCGTGACCGGTAATGATTGGACCGTACGCTGCCAAATAATCGATGTAGCGATTCCCGTCTACATCATAGAAATAGGCGCCTTCGCCGCGTTCCATATATACAGGAGCACCGCCACCGACCGCTTTGAATGAGCGGGACGGACTGTTGACACCTCCGACGATATGAGTGAGTGCATCTTGGTACAATGCATCAGATGACTGACGAGTTGATGAAGTAGTCATATGTATTGCCTCCTTATTCAAATTCGCACTTATTGTAACATAGCCGTCAACCGCTTAAGCTCAGTGTTTGACGAGTAGTTGAGAAATCAGTACACTATTTATAAAGATTACTATGTAAGAAATAAGTTAATGTTCAAAACTATTTCGCATGAATTTTATAGAAGAAATGAGGGATTGACGTGGGAAGCGAAATGCTTGACCATGCTGTTCAGTCGCTCCGGGAACATGGAGTCAGAATGACGCCTCAGCGCCAGGCCATTTTGGAGTACCTCGTCACGGAGCACAGTCACCCGACTGCGGATGACATTTATAAGGCACTAGCCGCACGGTTTCCGAACATGAGTGTGGCCACTGTATACAACAACTTGCGCGTCTTTAAAGAGGTAGGTCTTGTTCAAGAAATGAACTATGGGGACGCCTCGAGTCGTTTTGACTTTGTGACGTCGAAGCACTATCACATCATCTGTGACACGTGTGGAAAAGTCGTCGACTTTAACTATCCTGTATTAGATGAAATCGAATCGGTTGCATCTCAATTGACTGGATTCAAAGTTGATCGTCACCGTCTTGAAGTGTACGGAACGTGCCCGTCTTGTCAGTCTGAACAATCGCAAACACATTAAAAAACCACATCCGAGCAGTCGGATGTGGTTTTTGTGTTAGTCCGTTTGTTGTGACTGACGTTTGTTGTATTTCTCATCGAACTCTTTACCTTCAAGTGAGCGGTCGATTGTGAGCGGTTCGTCGCAATGCATACATAAGTCGACGCGTCCGAGCATCTTCGTCTCTTTTTCACAGTTCGGACAAGTCACGATGATGGCTTTTGTCGAGGCCATCCCGACGATGAAGTAAAGGGCAGAGCTCGCAAGTACCATGACAAATCCGAGAAGCATGAAAATAATCATGAGCCAGGTGATGGATTTGGCGAGAAGGCCGAGATACATGACCCCGATCCCACCGAAGATAAGAAGTAATGCTATATTACGTGCGCGGTTGATTTTGTTCCCCCGTTTTTTCATGAGTGAATCCCTCCAATAGTCTGTCTCTATCATAGCTCATCTTCAAACGAGTGAGAAGTTCCTGCACTTTTTCGGCAGGAGTTTTTTGAAAAGAGGGCGAAATTGGTTCGTATCGAAAATGACAATCGTCATATATAGTCAACTTGCGATTGGGAGAGAAGGGGTCCAGATGACGATGGAATATGCGACTCGCACCATTTACTCAGAATATGCTGCATTAAAAACGACACTCGGGATTATTGAAGTGAAGAAAAAGCGGGCACGTGATCCGTTGACGGATCAATCGGATCGCCTGCTCATTGTGATTGAAGCAAAACCAGAACCGTTTTGGACGGTGAAACACTATCAGGTCGGTCAAGAAAAAATTGTCCTGCACGTAGTCAGTGACTCGATGATGGATCGGTGGATTGTCTTGAATGAAAATCGGCGAGCCATTCATTGGATTGAAGACGGAATCGTCTTGTTCGAACGAAATGAGTACATTTTAGAGTTACGACAGCGCAACCGTAATTTAACGAATCGGGAACAACGTTTACAACTCTCAATCTCTTTCGCAAAGTTGTTGCGTCGGTTTGAAGACGGACGTTATCTATTTTTAGAAGGGGAGTTCCAAGACGCCTTCACTCAGATTCATCATGCGCTCACTCACCTGGCACGCCTCTCGATTCTTGAGGCGGGGATTCATCCGGAAATCGTATTGTGGGAACAGGTACGAGCCATTGACCTCGAAATTTATAAGCTGCACGATGAATTGGTCGGAGGACAAGAATCGCTTGAACAGCGCATCCACCTTGTCGTCATTGGCATGGAACATTTGATTCAATCGAAAGTGTTGCCGGGGACGTTGTTATTACTTCAGACGATGCAGGAGAAAGGCGGAGCGTGGACGTTCTCAGAATTGATGGAACATCCGAATTTGAATGAGCTCCGTGTCGACCTTGGAAGCATCATTGGTTTTTTAGTGAAAAAAGGGTATGTTCGAACGGTCACGAGACCGACGAAAGGGGTCGGGGTAGAGGCAGTGCTTTATGAGATTGCTTAACTTCCCTTTCATAGGAACAATGAGGAGAAAATCAGTTATATGAAACTATTGAAATTTAGCGTGGGAACCGTCTTTATTTTATTTGTCACGATTGTGATTTCTGTCTTTGTCGCCCTTTTTACGATGGGAGACCCCATCACACTTGGGCGACCGATTATTTGGACGATATGGTATATGGCCGTTCTACTAATCATATGTATGGGACTCTATGATTTTTCGTCCTTTTCAAAACAAAAGATTCGAAAAGTTCTCGGCTGGGGTGCGTTAGTCGGTGCTATCCTCTTCGCTTCTGTGAAAGGATATTATATGTATCAAGATAGTTTGAAGATTGAGGAACGCGGTGTGGAGTTGATGGATTATCAGCCGTTCACGGATTCAGAACAATTGGCGAGACTCGATCACGAGGCTTCGGTGAAGTTTGAGGAAGGTTTGCCGCGATTAGATGGAGCGACAGCGCTCTATCCGATGTACGCTTCATTCGTGGAAGCAGTCTATCCGGACTCGGAAACGTATGATCCATATAATGATCAAACGAGTAAAGTCGTGTCGACGACAACACCGGAAGCGTACAGCCGACTGATGAACGATCAGACCGACTTGATTTTCGTCGCTGGTCCATCTGACCGTCAATTGAAGGTTGCGAAACAAAAAACGTTTCTTTACATATGACGGCGATTGGAAGGGAAGCATTTGTGTTCTTCATCCATGAAGATAACCCGGTCGATTCTTTGACGATGGAACAAGTTCGGGGGATTTATTCAGGAGACATTCGGAATTGGGAAGAGGTCGGAGGGGACTCGGAATCCATTCGTGCTTTTCAACGACCGGAGGATAGTGGCAGTCAAACGGCGTTACAAAAGATGATGGGCGAACAAAAGCTCATGGAGGCGCCGGTAGAAGATGTTCCTGAAGGGATGGGTGGAATCATTCAACAAACTTCATCGTATCGGAACCATAAAAATGCGATTGGATTTTCATTTAGATACTATGCGACAGAAATGGTGCATGACCATGAAATCAAGTTACTTCGTATAGATGGAATCGAACCGACCGTTGAAACGATTCAGGATGGATCGTATCCACTGACTTCTGAATTTTATGCGGTGACTACGGAAGAGAAGGCAGAGCGATATGAAGAATTTCTAAAATGGCTAGAAAGCGAGGATGGGCAGACGTTAGTTGAGAAGACGGGCTATGTCCGTCTCGATTAATACAAAGCAGAAGGTTTACTTTTCATCATGTTGATGGGAAGTAAATCTTTTTTAATTTTTATTGTTTTTTGTATTGACGAAGTGGTAAATAGAGATTATAGTTATAAACGTTGTCACGGCAAAAGATTATTTCAGAAAAACAATTTGTGAAAAAGTTGTTGACGAAAACAATCAAAACGTGATAGATTAATGAAGTCGCCAAGAGCGGCAGACGAACTTTGAAAACTGAACGATGAGGCAAAAATAAGTTTTACAATTTTTGA